>PXOY01000037.1 GCA_003021915.1 Parcubacteria group bacterium SW_4_49_11 | reverse complement strand
GTGGTGGGATACAACCTCGCGAGCGCCTCGTATGATACCCAAAGCTTTGACGTCTCCGGAGAAGATTCCGTGCCTACGGGCATGGCGTTCAACGGAGACGGAAGCAAAATGTTTGTGATGGGATATAATGGCGACAATGTGTATAGCTACAACCTGTCGACGGCGTATGATATTAGCGGTGCGAGTTATAACCAGAGCTTTGATATATCCGGAGAGGATGTCCAGCCTGCAGGCGTAACGTTCAACGAAGGCGGAACCAAAATGTTTTGGGTGGGATATGAAAACAACAATGTGTATAGTTATAATTTGTCGACCGCGTATGATCTTGGGAGTGCGAGCTATAACCAAAGCTTTAGTATCTCCGAAGCTACCTACCCTCGGGGGGTGACGTTCAACGGTGATGGCACCAAGATGGTTGTGGTGGGATATAATAATGCTTATATGTATAGTTACAATCTGTCGACGGCGTATGATATTAGTAGTGCGAGTTATAATCAAAAGTTTGATGTTTCCGGACAAAGTAGCGATCCTTGGGATGTGCAGTTTAACGGAGACGGAACCAAGATGTTTGTAGTAGGACGCTCTACTAATTACGTGTACAGCTATAATTTGTCGACCGCGTATGATCTTGGGAGTGCGAGTTATAATCAAAGCTTTGATGTGTCCGGAGAGGATGATGACCCTCTGGATGTTACGTTCAACGGAGATGGAAGCAAAATGTTTATGGTAGGAAATACTACTGATAAGCTGTATCAGTATAGTACGACGGAGGAGCAGTAAATCGAATTACCACGGTCACTTAAAAACCTTCGGTTTTTACGGAAACCTGACGGTTTCCTATTTCCTGGGGACTGCCATTGGCAACATCCCACTGACGTTGAACAGATGTTACCATATATCTTTTACTACTATCCCCTCATCTGGTAGGATACCTGTATATCATAGTGGTAGCCGCGATCGGCATATTAGCGGGGATTGTCGTCGTGGCGATCAACCCGCAGAGGCAATTGGGGAAGGTGCGCGACGCCGAACGGCAGAGCGAGGTAGGCGCGATCCAGGACGGAATCAAGCAGTATGCCTCAGACACTGACGGGCGGTATCCGTCGGGGATAGAAGTAAAAACATATAAGGAAGTGTGCGATACGGAAGCGGTTGACCCGAGTAGCTGTCCGAGTGATTACGTCGATTTATCAGAGTTGGTGCCTAAGCAACTGGCCGCCATTCCGCGCGATCCGCAGGCGTCAGACACCAATGAAGATACCGGGTACGAAGTGGCCAGAGACGGAAACGGCAACGTAACTGTGAAAGCTCCGGACACCGAGGTAGACACGTCTGCCAAGCGGGCGGGAAGAACTTTGTCGGTGGCGTACAGTCTCTCGAGTGCCTCGTATGATAATAACAAGGCAGTAACTACGCGAGCTACGGATCCGCATGACGCTGTCTTCAACGGTGACGGAAGCAAAATGTTTGTGGTCGACAATGATAAAACAAAGGTATATAGCTATAATCTGTCAACGGCGTATGATATTGGCAGTGCGAGTTATAACCAAAATCTTGACGTGTCCGGGCAAGATAGTGGTCCTACGGGCATGGCATTTAACGGAGATGGAACCAAAATGTTTGTAGTGGGATATGGGAACGATATGGTGTATAGTTACGATATGTCGACCGCGTATGATCTTGCTAGTGCGAGTTATAACCAAAGCTTTGACATGTCCGACCAGGATGGTGCGCTTACGGGCGTGACATTCAACGGAGACGGAACCAAAATGTTTACGATAGGATATAATGATGATAATGTCTACAGCTACAATGTGTCGACGGCGTATGACCTGAGCACGGCGAGTTATAACCAAAGCTTTGACGTGTCCGGACAAGACGGAGGGGGTCGAGCGGTGGAGTTCAACGGAGACGGCACGAAGATGTATGTGTCAGGACAATCAAACGAGAACATCTATAGCTACAATCTCTCAACCGCGTATGATATTAGCAGTGCGAGTTATAATCAGAGCTTTGATACGTCCGGACAAGATAGTAAGCCTGCGGGGGTCACGTTTAAGGACGATGGCAGTAAGATGATTATAGCGGGATATGAGTACGATGATGTGTATAGTTACGACGTGTCGACGGCGTATGATATTAGCACAGCGAGTTATAACCAAAATTTTGACGTTTCCGGAGAAGAAGCCTCACCGGCGGGTGTGGCGTTCAACGGTGATGGTAGCAAAATGTTTATAGTCGGGTATCAGAGCGACTATGTGCATAGTTATGATTTGTCGACGGCGTATGATCTCGATACGGCGAGTTATAATCAAAAGAAGTTTGATGTGTCTAACCAAGATGGTGATCCTACGGACGTAACGTTCAACGGGGATGGAACGAAGATGTTTGTGATGGGATATGATAATTCTCGTGTTTTTAGCTACGATTTGTCGACGGCGTATGATCTTAACACAGCGAGTTATAACCAAAACTTTTCTGTATCCGGACAAGAGACCAAGCCTACGGAGGTGACGTTCAACGGGGACGGAACCAAGATGTTTGTGATAGGGTTTAATAACGATACCGTGTATAGCTACGATTTATCGACCGCGTATGATATTAGTAGTGCGAGTTATAATCAAAGCTTAGACGTATCCGGAAAAGATGGTGCGCTTACGGGCATTGCGTTCAACGACGACGGCAGCAAAATGTTTGTGGCGGGATATAATAATGATAATATCTACAGCTACAATATGTCGGCGTCCTATGATCTCAGTAGTGCAAGTTATAATCAAAAGTTTGGCCTGTCCGCACAAGATGGCAGAGTTCGAGACGTGAGGTTCAACGGAGAGGGAACGAAGATGTTTATCATGGGAGATGATACGGATGCGGTGTATCGGTATAGTACGGGGACAGAAAAGTAGAAAGACATTGCCTTACGTATTCTATGGGAACTGCAACTCTGTAATGTGGACCATGCCAAGTGGATATAATTTGAGAAATCTGATACCGTATATATAATGTTAATAACACATCACACCTAGTCATGAAATATAACATACATTCTAGAGCCTTCACCTTACTAGAAATTTTGCTCGTGGTAGCGGCGATTGGCATATTAGCGGCGATTGTCATCGTGGCGATCAACCCGCAGAGGCAACTGGGAAAGGTGCGGGACGCCGAACGGCAGAGTGAGGTAGGCACGCTCAAGGACGCGATCGAGCAGTATTCCATAGATAATCAGGGGCAGTATCCGTCGGGGCTAGAAGTAGATACGTATAAGGAAGTGTGCGATACGGAAGCGGTTGACCCGAGTAGCTGTCCGAGTGATTACGTAGATTTATCTGACGTAGTGCCTGAGCAACTGGCCGCCATTCCGCGCGACCCACAAGCGTCGGACACCAATGAAGATACCGGGTACGAAGTAGGCAAAGACGGAAATGGCAATATAGGTGTAAGAGCTCCGAACACCGAGGTAGACAGCGCTCCGAAGCGAGCGGGGACGACATTGTCTGTGTCGTACGGTCTTTCGAGTGCCTCGTACGATAATAACAAAGCGATAACTGCGCGAGCTACCGGTCCGCGCGGCGCTATCTTCAACGGAAACGGAACCAAGATGTTTGTAGTCGGAAATGATAAAGAAAAAATCTATAGCTACAATTTGTCAACGGCGTATGATATTGGGAGTGCGAGTTATAACCAAAATTATGACGTGTCCAGGCAGGGGGAAGAGCCTAAG
>PXOY01000036.1:10053-20348 GCA_003021915.1 Parcubacteria group bacterium SW_4_49_11 | reverse complement strand
GGATAGAAGCCGCGTTGTTGGGGCTGGTTGGAAGCCTGATCATGGTGTGTATCGCCTCAGTGTTTGCGTCGTGGCGTCTGGCGTTGACTATAATACTGAGTGGGATCGTGTTAAGCGCGGGCGTGTTGTATGCTCGAGAACACGTAGGAGAGATGGAGACCGTACAAAACAATATCGAGGAGCGCGAGCTCACCCTCACCGGAAGCATCGTCTCTTACCCGCAAGAAAAGTCGGACGCGTTTGTATATGTGGTTCGTGTGCTGCACGCGGATGAGGTGAAGCTTGGAGGAGAAAACATTCGCGTGTATGATCGCTCGCCTACCCCGCGCTTTCAGTATGGAGATCGCGTGACAGTGAAGGGGGAGGTGACGGTTCCCACCAAGGACGGGTATCGTCGGTACCTCGCGAGCACGGGCGAGGCCGGGGTGATGTACCGCCCGCACCTAACACCGCTTGAAGAGGGGAACTGTTCCCTGATATGTGTGGGCGTGCGAAGTATTTTTCAGCTCCGCACGACGCTTCTTCAACAGGTGCGTGTGTTAATGCCGGGCATAGAAGGAGAGTTTGTGAAAGGATTGCTCGCCGGGCATGATGATCGGGTTCCGCAGACCTATGAAACGGCCTTTCAGCGTACAGGCATTACGCATCTATTGGCTATCTCCGGATATCATGTCACCATTCTCCTGCTGGTCGTGAGACAGGTGTTTCACCGTCTCGGCATGAGCGTACGTTGGCAACTGTTAACCACGTTTGTGCTGTTGGCCGGGTTTGTGGTGTTTATCGGCTTTCATGGATCCGTAGTGCGGGCCTCAATCTTTTTGGCTTTGGTACTAACCGCCCAATCAAGGGGGCGATATTTTTCGGGCGTCAGGGCGTTGGTGTTGGCCGCCTTCGTTATGGCGCTTATGAGTCCCCTCTTTGTGGCGTGGAATATAGCCTTTCAGCTTTCGTTGGTAGCGGCGTTTGGAATTTTTTCGTTGGTGCCTGCGCTGTCCTCCTTATGGCTGGCTCACGACTGGAAAGCCTTTCTCGGGAGTATTCTCTTGGAAACCTTAGCGGCCGAGCTCTTTGTGTTACCACTCATCATGCATACCTTCGGCATGATCTCGGTTATCTCACCGCTTGCTAATTTGGTGATTGTCCCGGTTATTCCGCCCTTAATGGCCGGAAGTCTGGGCGTGGCGTTGCTCAGTGGTCTTCCGGGAGTTTCGGCGTTGGCTCCGCTGTTAGCGTATCCGATACAGGCCTTTGTGGATGTGGGGTTGACGGTCATTCGGTTGCTTGCCGATCTGCCATTCAGCGCATTTGAGGTACCGCAAATCGGGTGGACGTGGGTGCTCCTCAGTTACGCGCTCCTGGGCGTAGTAACATGGATTACGCGTCAGTATGCGTTACGAAAATATGTAACATCTCATCTATGAAAAACGCATGGTTGAAGAGCGGATGGGGAATATGGGCTATCCTCTGTGTGATCGGCACGGTGTTGGTAACCTCCCATTGGCATGTATTGAGCGATCAGTTTCGGTTGATTTTTCTTGATGTAGGGCAAGGCGATGCCGTTCTGATAGAAACACCTGAAAATCATACGGTCTTGGTGGACGGGGGACGTGACGAGCGAGCACTGCAGCAACTGCTTGAGACGCGCGGCTATTTTGCTCGAACGATTGACCTTCTGGTCATCACGCATCCGGACGCGGACCATATTGGCGGATTATCAGATATTTTTCGGGCATATAACGTTCGTTCGGTATTGATGGCCGGCACCAAAGCGCCCGAGAGCGAGACCTATCAGCACCTTCTCCGGAGGATAACCAAAGAGGGAAGTACCGTAATTCCCGCTCGAGCGGAGGAAACAGTAGAAATGGGAACGCTGACGTTAGATGTGCTGTATCCGTCCGGAGGTACATGGGGAAAAGACGTAGACAGGCAAAACCCGCATTCCGTGGTGCTTCGCGGCACGTTTCAGGAGACCTCGTTTGTGCTTCCGGGAGACATCACTGCAGCCGAGGAACGAAAATTAGTGCGTTCAGATACCACGCTGGAGGCAGACATTCTCAAGGCGGCCCATCACGGCAGTGACAGTTCAACGAGTACGGCGTTCTTGAAGGCCGTGGACCCGGAGATGGTAGTTATATCAGCCGGACAAAACAACCGATACGGACATCCGGCTGAAGAAGTGCTCCAAAGAATTCAAAGACAAGATGCTACGATACGATCCACAAAACAAGAAGGTAATATTGACATCGTACGCTAACTTTACTATACTGTTGCAGTATTATAACAATAATGTCCGTTACGTATGAATCAGAAACTGTTATCCGAACTACGGAATCTCGGCTTTTCGGAGAAGGAATCACGCGTGTACGTGGCGTCTTTGCAGATCGGATCCGCTCCCATGCAGAAAATCGCCGCGTCCGCGGGAGTTAATCGAGCCACCACCTACGTTTTGGTGGAGTCCCTGATGCACCGAGGCCTGATGACGTCCTTCACGCAGGGCAAAAAGCGACTTTTTACCGCCGAAGATCCGAATAAGCTTTTGGAACTTGTGCATCGCGAACAGTTTGAGCTTCAGGAGCGAGAAAAGGCGGTTCAAGACATTTTGCCCGATCTTCAAGATATCTATCAGACCACGATTGAGCAGGGTCAGAAACCGCGCGTCAAGTTCTACGAAGGCAAAGAAGGACTGAAAGCCGTGCGCAACGAGTTCTTGAAGGTCAAGAGCAAAGAGATCATGGGTATCTTTAACTACGATTATGTTACCCAGGTCTTCGACGAAGAGGAAAATCAGTCGTTTGCCGAGCGTCGAGAACAGAAAAATATTACCACCAAGTCGGTATACACGTCGCAAGATGGTCCGATTCTGGAATCTGAGAACAACGAAGAACTGACCAGTCTGCGCTATCTCGATTGTGCAAAATACAACAGTCCTATCGACATTGCCGCCTTTGACAATAAAGTGGCGATTACGTCGTTAGAAGGCGATTTGATGTCCGCTATCATAGAAAATCGGAATGTAGCGGACGCCATGCGTCAGATTCTTGGTATTATTTGGACAAGTGCCGAGGGAGATAAAGAGGACACAGAGTAATTCTACCCCTCTTGTCAAAATCGTAAAAAAGCCCCGTCACATGGACGCCTAACGTGACGGGGTTTTTTGGTGCATAATTTAACCCCATTGCATAATGCAATGGGGTTGTGCGATGAGAGTTTGCTCTGGGTAAGTTAGTAGT
The DNA here is from genome assembly GCA_003021915.1 of Parcubacteria group bacterium SW_4_49_11. Taxonomy (GTDB): domain Bacteria; phylum Patescibacteriota; class Minisyncoccia; order SW-4-49-11; family SW-4-49-11; genus SW-4-49-11. The sequence continues at coordinate 17,118 of PXOY01000036.1, read as the reverse complement.
GAATCATTCTATTAGCGTGCCATGTGAACCTCCTCCATTCGTGAATGGAATTGCGGGTTTGCAGTTTCTAACATACCAGTTGATTTACGTGTTGTCAACCCTACAAATCCACAATCTAAAACCCGTGTATCTTCCGGTATAGAGGGATGTATGCGTATACGCGTCTCTTCAGACATCCTTTTCGTGCTACTTATTAGCATTTTGGTGGACACCTTGCGTATGCTTTACGTTCAGGGAAATGTGTGATACAAAAAGAGAGACGTATCGCCGACGTAGCTCAGCCGGTAGAGCGCACCCATGGTAAGGGTGAGGTCGTCGGTTCGATTCCGGCCGTCGGCTCCCGGAGAAGGTAATCGCGTGAATATGAGTCAAGACAATTTGATCAAACTGCGGTGTACAGAATGTGAGCAGCCTAATTACTTCACCCGCAAAAACATGGCCAAGACCAAAGGAGAGGCCACGAAGTTGGAACTGAAGAAACATTGCCCCACTTGCAACACGCACACGGTCCATCGCGAAGCGAAGAAGAGTAAGTAACTGATGCGCCGCAGAGGGGCCGTAGCGCTTTACGTGCGTGCATTCTTTCTGATACACTCAGTTTAATGAAATAATTACAGAATATCTATGAACGTCACCAAACAACCACTTGAACAATCGCGCGTCAAGCTAGACATTACGATTAGTGAAGAAGAAATGCAGCAATATATTCAGAACACGGCGCGCAAAGTGTCTCAGAATATGACGATTAAAGGCTTTCGTAACGGAGAGGCACCGGTCGATATGGTGAAAAAAAGTATGGGAGAGGCCCAATTTGACGCCGAATTAAAAAACACAGCCCTCAATGACACCTACCAGCAAGCTCTGCAACAGGAAAATATCGAAGTACTCGGGCAACCGGAAGTTGATGTCCAGGAACAGCCATATGAAAGCGGTGAGCTCACGTACTCGGCGACAGTCAGTGTGCTTCCGGAATTTGAACTTCCGGATTATAAAGACATCGCTCGAAGTGTGGACTACGAAGAGCCGGAAGTTACCGAAGATGATATTGAACAGACCAAACAGCAACTTTTGCTTTCTCGAGCTAGTTACACCTCTAAAGAAGAAGGAGCTCAAGAGGGAGATAACCTCGTCGTTGACTTTCGCGTGGAGAAAGATGGTGAACTCCTTGATCAGGCCGAGCAGTATTCCATTCGGCTTGGAGACAATCAAGTGATAGAGGATTTTGAACATCAGCTGTATGGCTTGACCGCCGGCGAAGAAAAAGAGTTGTCCGTGACGTTCCCTCAAGATCATCATGACAAGCGCTTGGCGGGTGAACAAGCAACATTTCACGTGCACGTACATGATGTACAGAGCGTAGATATGCCGGAGTGGAACGATGAACTTGCCCAGACCCTCACCAACGGACAGATGACGTCCATCTCCGAAGTGGAAGAGCAAATCAAGGCGAACGTCAAAAGCGAAAAAGAAGAGGCCACCCAGCGAGATTACCGTCAGCGCATCATGGACGCTATTTTGGAAGAGATTGAAGTAGAGGTGCCGGAAGTTTTGATTGAGCGCGAACTCGATCAGATTATGTCTGAAATGGAACAAAAGGCGTCCCAGTCGGGAGATTCCTTAGACGGGTACCTCGAACGACAGCAAAAGACGCGCGATGAACTGCGATCCGAGATGCGCGGACAAGCCGAGTCTCGGGTAAAACTCATGCTCACCCTCCGAAGGATCGCGGACGCGGAGGAACTTCAGGTGGATGATACGCAAGTGGAGCAACGCGTGGAATCCGTTCTCTCTCAGTATGGGGAGGAAGATAAAAAGAATATTGACCGGAACCGCCTAAGTGATCGAATGGTTGGCCGGACTTTCCGTAGACGCTTCTCATGAAGATGATTCGGAAGAGACGAACCAACAAGAATTTGCGTAACGTTCATACCACGTACCTGTCTTCCTTGGATGTTGACAGGTACGTGGTTCTTCGATATAGTAAATAGTACGCTTTCCGCACGTTAGAAAAAGAGTGACGCATCGTCTCGAATCCCCGACCAATAGGGTGGGGTTCGGGTGCGATGAAGCACCGAACCTTCACAAGTAAATCATAATGCAATAAGAACCATCATAAACGAACCAGAATCTAAAAGACGAGTGGTTAAGGGTGTATGGTGGATGCCTAGACATCGGGAAACGATGAAGGACGTGGCAAGGCTGCGATAAGCCTCGGGGAGCCGCTAAGCAGGCGTTGATCCGGGGATGTCCGAATGGGGAAACCCGCTGTGGCAAACCCACAGCGTCCGTGTGTTGGACCGCACGGGAGTTATACCCGAAGAAGTGAAACATCTCAGTACTCGGAGGAAAAGAAAGCAACCGCGATTTCCTTAGTAGTGGTGAACGAAGAGGAAACAGCCCAAACCTGAACTACGGTTCAGGGGTAGGAGGAAAGAGACGTACCCTTCGAGGGTGGGTATCACATCGGCGTTAGTCGAAGGAGTTGGAAACCTCCGCCGTAGAACGTGACAGCCGTGTAGACGAAAGCGTGCGATGTGATATCTGTCTCTTATCCTGAGTAAGACGAGGCACGATAACCTTGTCCGAAGCAACCGGGACTACTCCGGTAAGGCTAAATATTCCCCGATGTCGATAGTGGACCAGTACCGTGAGGGAAAGGTGAAAAGTAGCCCGGAAGGGCAGTGAAATAGACCTGAAACCATACACTTACGAAGAGTCGGAGTCCCTCCTTTGTTTGTCTACAGATATATGCGCGTTCAGTACCACAGAAACCAAATGTTTCTGTACTGAACATACGCAATATTGGTGGTCAAACTAAGGAGGGATGACGGCGTGCTTATTGAAGAACGATCCAACGAGTTAGCTCTCGTCGGCTTGCTTAAGTCCGTTTTAAACCGGACGGAGGCACAGGGCAACCGAGTCTTAACGGGCGCCAAAGGTCGACGGGACTAGACCCGAAACCGGGCGAGCTACTCATGACCAGGGTGAACTCTGAGTAATATCAGAGGGAGGCCCGCACACACTGCCCGTTCAACTGCAGGTGATGAGTTGTGAGTAGAGGAGAAATTCCAATCGAGCTCGGTAATAGCTGGTTCTCTCCGAAATAGCTCTCGGGCTAGCGTCGATCGGTCTCATCCGGGGGTAGAGCTCTGAATGGGAGCGGGGGGTTCGCCTACCCCTCCCAACCAAACTCCGAATACCGGATGTGCGAGATCGGCAGTTAGAACGTGGGGGCTAAGCTCCATGTTCGAAAGGGAAACAGCCCAAGACCGCCATCTAAGGTCCCTAAATCTACACTCAGTGGGAAAGGTTGTGTTTCTTCTGATACAGGCAGGAAGTTGGCTTAGAAGCAGCCATCTTTCAAAGAGTGCGTAATAGCTCACTGCTCTATTCCCTCCTTGTGGGGGATAGGAAGGGATGCGCCGAAAATGTAACGGGGCTTAAGTGTAGTACCGAAGATGCGGTCCAGCTCCAATTTCTATTGTTATTTATTTACAAAAAACTTGTAACGAGTTTCGAGACCTAATACATGATAGTAGAAATTGGGGCTGGAGGTAGGAGAGCGTTCCCGTGGCGCTGAAGTCGTACTCGCGAGAGACGGTGGAGCCTCGGGAAGTGAAAATGTTGGAATGAGTAACCGCAAGTCCAGTGAGATTCTGGGCCACCGGAAGCCTAAGGTTTCCTCTGCAATGGAGATCAACAGAGGGTTAGCCGGTCCTAAGGCAAACTTCGGACAACGGAGGTAGCCGATGGTAAACGGGTTAATATTCCCGTGCTGGTAGTGGCTTGGTAAATGTGGGGACGCAGGCTGGTAGGTTCCGTGTCTCCATGGATTGAGGCATGTATATGTGTGTAGGCGGGCGTGTGAGGCAAATCCCTCCGCCACTTCAACGTCGAGACATGTACAGATCTCCCTCTTTGAGGGAGAAATGGAGCCGACCCAACCTGACGAGAAAAGCCGCTATGCCCGAATTTTTTCGGGATCCACTACCAACCGTACCGTAAAACTGACACAGGTAGGCAGGTCGAGAAGACCAAGGTGAACGGGTTAATCCTCGTTAAGGAACTCGGCAAGACAGCGACCGTAACTTTGGAATAAGGTCTTCCGAATCTCCTCCGGGAGGTCCGGACGCAGCGAAAGACCCCCTGCGACTGTTTATTAAAAACACAGGTCCATGCTAAAGCCACAAGGCTGACGTATATGGGCTGACTCCTGACCAGTGCTGGAACGTTAACGGCGGGGGTGAAAGCTCACTGCCCGAAGCGCCAGTGAACGTCGGCGATAACTATAATCGTCCTAAGGTAGCGAAGTTCCTTGTCTGGTAAGTTCAGACCCGCTTGAAAGGAGTAACGACTGGGGGACTGTCTCAACGAGGAGCCCGGTGAAATTGCAATGACGGTAAAGATGCCGTCTACCCGCGGCAGGACGGAAAGACCCCGTGGAGCTTTACTACAGCTTGGTATTGTACGTTCGTTTGCTTTGTTCAGAATAGGTGGGAGGCTATGAACGCTCAGCTCCGGCTGAGCGGGAGCCACCTGTGAGATACCACCCTTGGCTTGCGGACGTGCTAACTTGTGTCTAATCCGCGCAAGGACAGTGCCTGGTGGGTAGTTTGAGTGGGGCGCTCGCCTCCCAAAAAGTAACGGAGGCGCTTAAAGGTTGGCTATCCCGATATGGAAATTCGGGAGATAGGGCAAAGCCACAAGCCAGCTTTACTGCAAGGGGGATAACCCGCGCTGTAGCGCCTAGCTACACTTGTAACCGGAAGTTTACTCCGTAAACGTCCCGGTTACTCGAGTTGCGAGAGCAGAACTTAGTGAACCGATCGTCCTTTATAGAAAGACGTGAGATCAGCAAACAAAAGTTACCCCGGGGATAACAGGCTAGTCTGGCCCAAGCGTTCATAGCGACGGCCAGGTTCGGCACCTCGATGTCGGCTCGTCTCATCCTGGGGCTGAAGGAGGTCCCAAGGGTTTGGCTGTTCGCCAATTAAAGAGGCACGCGAGCTGGGTTAAGACCGTCGTGAGACAGGTCGGTCCCTATCCGCCGTGGGCGCGTAAGTGCTTGAGGAATGCCACTCCTAGTACGAGAGGACCGGAGCGGACGAACCTCTGGTGTATCAGTTGTCGCACCAGCGGCATTGCTGAGTAGCTACGTTCGGTTTGGATAACCGCTGAAAGCATCTAAGCGGGAAGCCATATCCAAGATTAGGCACTATATGCGGTCCTGGAAGACGACCAGGTTGATAGGTCACAGGTGTAAGCGCAGTAATGCGTTGAGCCGAGTGATACTAATACCGCTTCCGCTCGTCTTTTAGGTTTTGGTTCGTTTAACCAACGTTCTTTATGTGTTGTGAATGCCCGTGGCAAATCACGACAGGTTCCGGATTGTACTAAAATGCAGTCCCCTTGTTGGAAAATAGGATTCCGAAGGAATCCTGAAGAAACCCAAGGTTTCTTCAGTGACCGTAGGTAGCGTTTCAACGCCAGCGGGATGTTGCTAACGGCAGTCCTCTGAAAATAGGCTTTCGATAGAAAGCCGTAAAAAACACCACGTGTTTTTTAAGTGCCCGTAGCACCTCGAGAGAAGGGGGATACGAATGTCCTTGTGATTAGGCATACGGGGAACCACCTGACCCCATTCCGAACTCAGAAGTTAAGCCCGTATGCGTCGATGATACTCGCTAAAGGCGGGGAAAGTAGACGTTCGCAAGGGCGTTTGTGTCCCGCTTTTTTATATATTGATCTTTTAAGAAATAGCTCCTGTGTGATACGATTACGATACAGAAGAATAACCATGCCTCATGACCGATACTGAGCGACAGTTCAAACGCTTTTTTATAGCCGGCGGTTACGGACTGGTCCTCATTATCTGTATCGCTGTCCTTGTTTTCGTATTCGCGCCCGCAGAGAATCCTTTTCCCGGTCCTCAGGGCCCGGATACCGAACCTCTGCAGGTGAAACGCACGAAGATGCTCTCGCTCTCGGAAGATACGCGTGACCTCGTAGCGGAAGTCAAAAATCCCAATGACCGTTACGGCATTCGCAAATTAACCTACGCATTCGTCTTGGAAAACGACGAAGAGACGCGCAAAGTGCGCGGTAAGAGCTATATTCTGCCCGGCGAAACCCGATTTTTTACCGAGTTAAACGTCTCGGTTGACTCTTCCTACAGTCTCCGTACGTTTGAAATTGAAACACAAGACACATGGAAACAGTTGGAAGTGAACCCACCCACCCTTGTAGTGCAGAATCAACGTCAAGGCCAAAACAAAGACAATAACCGGTATGGAGTGAGAGGAGAAATTGTCAATCGGAGTCCGTATGACTTGGATACCGTTACGGTCACCATTGCGCTCGAAGGAAAAGACGGAAATATTGTCGGTGTAAACAATACGCAGATGAGTATTCTTCAGAATGATGAGACGCGCGAATTCCAGGTGCAGTGGCCGAGTTCCGTTTCGTTCTCAAATATCGAACGAACTCGTATTCGCCCTTCCGCGAACGCGCTTGATCCGGATACTGTTCTGTATATTACCGAGGAGAACGAAGACCAATTCCAGTAACGCGTATAACCATGCGATGGATTAGGGGGGTGGATACCATTTTGGCAAGCGCCTTGGTGTTATTAGTTACGTTAGGTACGATTACGCTTACGAGCTTGGCAGCAAGCCCGGAGCTTTCCATTTCGTCGGATACGCTCGTGACCCATGGGGCGGCTGTGGTGCTTGGCGTTCTCATCGTCGCGATACTCTGGGGGATGGATTATCGCACGATTCGCGGCATGTCGCGTCCGTTGTATCTTATTACGCTCGTATTATTAATTACCGTCCTCATATTAGGGGAGACCGTGCAAGGGTCGTCTCGCTGGATTCGGTTGGGCGGCCTTAATTTTCAACCGGTGGAGCTTGCCAAAATTATGGTGATTATTCTGATGGCAAAGTACATGGCAACCTATCAGACACATCTTTCTTCGTTTAAATATATCGTCTATTCTGCGATTCCAATCATACTCTTAAGCGGCTTGACGTTTTTACAGCCGGATTTGGGCTCCGCGTTAATTCT
>PXOY01000036.1:0-9876 GCA_003021915.1 Parcubacteria group bacterium SW_4_49_11 | reverse complement strand
GGCCAAGGGTTGTCTCAGAGCGGCGAACTCAGATATGTACCGGAAGTGCATACCGACTTTATCTTCGCGGGGTTTGCTCAGCAGTGGGGATTCGTCGGCATTTCGCTCTATTTCTTGTTAGTGAGTGTCGTTATTGGGCGGTTAGTGAGTATTACGTTTAAAACGCGAGACGTATTCGCTCAAATGCTGGTAGGAGGAGTCTTAGCTCTCTTTGTCATTCAAACGGCCGTGAATGTGGGCATGAATCTCGGCCTCCTCCCGGTGACCGGACTTCCGTTACCGTTGATGAGTTACGGCGGAAGCTCGTTGATTTCCTTCGCCGTACTCTTCGGACTCGTGTTTAGTATTTATCGGCAACTGGCGATGACCGGCAGTCATATTTTCGCTCGTGAAAACCAAAGCGATCTGATTTAAGGATGAATACGCGTGCCCTCAGCCTCTCCGGTATGGAGGAATTGCGTGAAATTCTCTAAGTTTTCTCCATCAAGGAGGCGCACCTCCAAACCGAGATCGTGTGCTCGACGACTGGCGGCAGGGTCAAACGGCACTGACGAGCCGGGCGTCCACTCGTCTCCGACCAATTCTTGAAATTCTTCCCAGGTCATGTCGTAGATCGGTTCGGCATCTTCGTAGGTGTCCGGATCTTTCGTGTATGCATATTGAATATTAGAGAGATTCAGGACAAAGCCCACATCGTTTTCGCCTGCGAGAGAGGTGGCGACAAAATCCGTGGAATTCCCGGGATGCCAGCCGCCGCTGACGATAATTTGATGCTCCTTGCCGTAGTGATATTCTTGGAAGGGAGAGGTAATAATTTCGGGATACGCGTACTCAGAAAAAAGCATCCGGATAAGATGCGAGTTGAGATGTGTGGCATAAATGCCCATCCAATCAAGAGTGTCATTGGGGGGAGACGTGAGCTCCTCAAGCGTGTTCTGATACAGACGAGCCGTTTTTCCGCCACCAGCAATAATAAAAAAGCGATGTCCGTCTTCTAAAAACGGACGCAGTGTAGCACGGAAACGCGCGAGATACTCCGTGTTGAGCGTTCCGGCAGGCGACGGAGCGATGAGAGAGCCTCCCAAAGACAGTACATACGTGTTTTTCTGCATAGGGTGGGAAGTTATTCATTCGAGGTCAGCATAGCATACAACGTTTGATGAGAGAAGCCTGAATCTCCTGAATCCTGAAGCCAGTAAAATTTGATATACGATAGATATATGTGCTCTTCGAGCACGATATATGGTCGATATACGGTTGCATTGATACCCGAAATATGGTAAAACCTATGGGCTGTGTTGAGGAAAAGTAATGAGTTCCATCTCCAAGTTAGGTCCGCGAGCTCTCAAAAAGAGGGGTAAACATCAGCGCAAAACGAAAGGGCGTCATACGCCGCAGGCCATGCGGCAACAACGAGCCCGCCACAAGTCGCAGCGCTACAAATTGAAGCAGAAGCATAAGAGGTGAAACCATCTGACATTATAAGATCCTTAGACGCCGGCTGCCACCTGTCGGCGTTTTAATTTCGAATTTCGGGTCTAGAACGTATCTCAACAATTGTTTCAGTTGCTATGATGTAAGTAGATACCATTCCAGAATTAGAAGACTTCGTCACGAGAACTCCATCCCCCTTCGGGGCCCTTCCTCTTTAAAAAGAGGAAGACACAACCTGTTTTCCTCGTAATAACTGCTCAACGCCAGAAAAAGAATTGCTATTGGCAGTCTCTTTGAAAATAGGCTTTCGATAGAAAGCCGTAAAAAACACCACATGTTTTTTAAGTGCCCGTGGTAAATCGAGGGAATGGAGGTTACCTTATAACCACTTAATACAACCGTATATCCACTGTATATCATGCCCGAAGGGTATATGTATCAACTGTATATCGCGCCATCAAGCGCATGTATCAACCATATATCACCAAATTCCACATTCTAAATACCAAATACTAAATTCTAGATACTATTCACGCTGGCTTCCGGCTTCAGGCTCCTGGCTTCTATTCTTTATTTGCGTCACAAAGAGAATGCGCTATAATGGGAAAAGTTTGGCAAACTGTCAGTTACGTGTATGCTCTGGTATCTTTTCGAGAATCAAGAAGTTGTTCAGCAGTTAGTGCATATCTCCGGATTCTCGGTGTTGGCGTTTATTCTAGGTATGAGCTTGACGCCCGTCCTCACCGATTTTTTGTACAAAAACAGTCTGGGCAAGAGCATTCGAGAACATTCGTGGGATAACAAAGAATCTCCGGTCTATACCTCCCATCATCGACATAAAAGCGGCACGCCCACCATGGCGGGCACGTTGTTTTGGGTCACTACGGCGATATTGACCTTACTGTTTAATCTCACACGCGAGGAGACATTTTTACCCCTCTTTTTCTTGACTACCGGCGGAGTACTGGGAGCGGTGGATGATATTGCCAATATCAAAGGCTGGGGAACAATTAAGGGCCTGGGTGCGAAACTCAAACTCTTTTTGCAGTTACTGATCGCCAGTTTCGGCGCGTACTGGTTCTCCGTGAAGCTGGATTGGACGCAGTTGCAGATTCCCGGCGGAGAACTCTTGGGAATCGTTTCGGAAGTGGAGCTTGGCTTTTGGTACGTGCCTCTGTTCCTGTTAATCGTGCTGTTTGTGATGAACGCCGTGGATATCACCGACGGATTGGACGGCTTGCTCGCAGGCTCCATTATTCCGCCCTTCGCCACGCTTACCGGGATCGCCTTTGTTCAGGAGCACTACAGCTTGGCCATATTTCTGGCCACGTTAATCGGTGCCTTAACTGCCTTTCTGTGGTTTAATATTCATCCCGCGCGTTTCTTTATGGGAGCAACGGGAGCATTCGCCCTCGGCTCGACGTTGGCCGTGGCGTCGTTTCTCACTGATACTATCGTCATTTTACCGATTATTGCGTTTCTCTTTTTTGTGGAAGGGTTTTCTTCGCTGTTGCAGACGTTTGCCAAGCGCGTATGTGGACGACGTCTGTTACGCTCTGCTCCGATTCACCATCATTTTCAAGCGCTCGGATGGCCGGAGTCCAAAATTGTTATGCGGTTTTGGATTATCTCCAGCATCGCGAGTTTGGTGGGATTGATGATTGGCTTGGTCGGATTGAGCTAGAGGGCGTTTTAGAACGCATCTGGAGGATATGGTATGATACAAAGGAAATCTAAGACCGAAATCAAAACATATGTACGATCTCATTCTTCGTAACGGGTTCATCATTGATGGCAGTGGAGCCGAAGGGTTCCACGGAGATGTGGGAGTCCGTAAGGGAACGATCGAGCATGTAGGAGGACCTCTCGGCGCGAAAGGCGAACGAGAGATTGACGTGGAAGGCCAAATTATCGCTCCGGGATTCATTGACGTCAGTAACCATTCCGACACGCATTTGACCCTTTTCACCGAACCGCGCTTGACCGGCCTCACGCGGCAAGGAATTACGACCGTGATCGGCGGAAACTGCGGCACCTCCCTCGCTCCGTTAATTAGTGGAGAAGCGATTCAGGCAGTGAGGCGTTGGGTACCGATGAATCAAATTAACGTCAATTGGCTGACGACCGACGAATATCACGAGGAGCTCAAGCGGCGATCGTTGCGCGTGAATTATGGAACCTTGGTAGGGTATCTGACCATTCGCCGAGGACTGTTAGGAGATGAATTTCGGCCGGTGACGGACGAGGAGCGAGACGCATTACTGGGAATGTTACAGGAAGCGTTTGAAGAAGGAGCGCTGGGCGTTTCGTTCGGGTTGGCGTATAGCCATCTGTACATGGCTGATACTCAAGAACTCGAAGCCGTGGCGCGTCTCGCGGCTGATTATGATCGTATTCTCACCGTGCATATGCGGAACGAAGGGCAGGGCATCCTGGACTCGGTGAAAGAAGTGGTGGATATCGCGCGCCAGACCGGAGTACGCACCGAAATTTCTCATCTCAAGATTTTAGGCGAGAAAAATTGGGATCTCTTTGATCAGGTTATCGAGGTGTTGAATCATGCCATTTATGAAGAAGAGCTTCCGATCGCGTTTGATATCTTTCCATATCAAGCAAACAACGGCGTCCTGTATCTCCAACTTCCGTACTGGGTGACCAAAAACGGGAAAGAGGCCATGTTACAACGGTTGCGCGATCCGGAAACTGCCGATAAGGTGGTGGCGGAAATGAAGCGTAATAGTGAAGATTTTTCGCGTATGGTCATCTCTTCCGCCCCTCATAACGAGCGGTTAATCGGCAAAACCATTCAAGAGGTGGCTAACAATCAAGAGGTAAGCTTGGAACGAGCGATTATCAATCTGCTGATTGCCACGAATTCTCAGATAACCACGCTCAACTACGCCATCAAGCCCCAACAGATGATACAGTTTGCCGCCCATGAGGCCGCCATCGTGGGAACCGACGGCGTGGGACACGACGAGAGCATGTTCACGGAGCGGACCTATATTCATCCGCGTTCGGTCGGGGCCATGGCACGCTTTTGGAGCTTAGATGAAGCTGACCTCTCCGCAGAAGAAAAAATTTACCGTATGACTGGGCGTGCTGCCGAGCATTTCCGACTTGCCGATCGCGGCCGGGTGAAGAAAGGATATCGAGCGGATTTGGTGGTGTTCGCGGGAGAGTCGTTCAGCTCGCAGGCCACGTTGGATGATCCGTTCCATTACGCGCAAGGACTCTCGTGGGTTTTTGTGAATGGCCGTGCGATTATTCACAATGATGAAGAGCAGGAGGGCTTCTTCGGGGAATTGCTAACACGTTAAGCTATGGCGCTTGAGACAGAACGAGTGAAGATAAACGCGGATACGCGCGCACTTGTCATCGGACTTGGTCGCAACGGCGGTGGAGCGGGGATTGTTCGGTATCTGTTGCGTGCCGGTGCTACGGTGACGGTAACCGATACTAAGTCTGCAGAGGAATTGGAAGGTACGCTCGCCGAACTCCGCGAAGAGCACGGGTTTGACGAGATTGTGTTTCGTCTGGGGGAAAATAATCTCGAGCTCCTTGAGGACGTGGAGACAGTCATCAAAAGCCCGGGGGTACCCTATTCTGCGCCGCTTGTAGAGGAGGCGCGAACACAAGGCACGCCGGTTTTGACGGATATGGATTTGTTTTTTCGAGACCTTGAAGAGCGAGAGGGCACTCGGCCGTATATTATTGGCGTAACCGGCACGCGCGGCAAGTCAACGACCAGTAGCCTCATCTATGAGTTTTTCAAGAAAGAAGGCTATGAGACGTATTTGGCGGGAAATATCGGCCGCTCAGTGCTTGATATCTTGCCTTTTATTCGAGAACACACGTACGTGGTGTTAGAACTCTCAAGCTTTCAATTAGAGGATTTTCCGTATCGGCCTGACGTAGGGGTGATTACCAATCTCTTCGCCGATCATCTCAACAGGCACGGCTCCATGGCGGAATATGCGCGGGCGAAACGGAGTCTGATCGACAATCAAACCCCTCAAGATTATGCGGTTCTGAACGCCGAACAAGCGGCCGTGAAAGAGATGGCTGATCACACGAGGGCAAAAATACGCTGGTTCGGACTGCAAGCGGAAGCGCCCCACCGTGAGGCCTGGATAGAGAATGACCATATTTATATCCAGCGCTCTCGTGATCCGATCTGTGCGCGGGAGGAGTGTGCCTTATCCGGAGACCATAATACCAAGAACCTGCTCGCCGCGCTCAGTGTAGCTTCCGTGTTGGATCTATCGACAGAGAGTATGAACGAGGTGGTGACTCATTTCGCCGGTCTCCCCGATCGACTAGAACACGTACGAACACGCGGCGGAGTTTCCTTCATCAACGACACCACGAGCACGATGCCGGAAGCCACCATAGCGGCGTTACAAGCGTTTGGAGACACTCCGATGCACTTAATTGCCGGAGGAGGAGACAAAGATGTGTCATACGAAGAATTAGCCGAGTGGATTCAAACGACCTCAGTTCAAACCGTCACCTTGCTGCCCGGTAAGGCCTCGGATATTCTTCTCAGTCTCCTCCGGGACATTCCCGATCTGGATCTTCATATGGTTGACTCACTTGACAGGGCTGTGCACGTGGCATCCGAGAACGCTCGGGAAGGCGACGTAGTGCTGTTCTCACCCGCCGCGACAAGTTTTGTCTCCTTTGCGAACGAGTTCGAGCGCGGTGAAGTATTTCGAAACGTGGTAGACGACATATGATTGCGAAAACCTTTGCCCGCATGCAACAAATTGATTTCTGGTTTCTGATCTTCCTCATCACACTGGTGGGGCTCGGGTTAATGATTTTGCATACAGCCAGTATTTCCCTCAACGATTCCGCGACATCAAAGGAGCTCCCGGCGTTCTTCAAACAACTCTATATTGGGGTTATACCCGGGATTCTGTTGTTTTTTATCGTCCAGGCCTTGCCGTATCGCATATGGAAAATAGGAGGGTGTGTCATATATGGCCTGGCGTTTATTCTGAATCTTCTTGTGCTCCATCCGGAGCTGGGATTAAGTGATGGGGGAGCGACACGTTGGCTAGGGTTCGAACTGTTCTCGTTTCAGCCGTCCGAGCTCTTCAAGTTGGGGCTTATTCTGTGTTTGAGTTATGTGCTTGCCAAGCGAAAAGACAATATCAACAGTCCCGCGTCCGTCATTCGCTTTCTTATCTTGATTGGCATACCGGTCGGTATCGTGGCTTTGGTGCAGTCCAACATAAGTACCGCCGCGCTTATTGCGGGGATTGGGGGAAGTCTGTTGTTAGTGTCCAGGTTGCATCTGCTGTGGTTAGGAAGTTTTGTGCTGTTTGTCCTTCTGGCCGGAGGCGTGGGCATGGCCTTGCAAGACTACCGTATGGAGCGCGTTACTGAACATGCTCAGCTCGTCACCGGAGACCAGGTGCAAACATGTGCGGAAAACACCCAACAATATTGGCATCTCTGCCAGAATTTGATCGCCGTCGGATCGGGAGGAATTACCGGTGTAGGCTTAGGAGAGGGGGTGCAAAAGTTTAACTATGTCCCCAAGTCCGCGAATGACTCCATTTTCGCGATTTACGCGGAAGAGATGGGACTGGTGGGAGTCACGTTTTTCTTTCTTCTGATGTTGGGCATTGTGTATCGCGGACTCGTCATCGCCGGAAAGCAACGAGACGATGATTTCGCGCGTCTCGTGGTCCTCGGTATTATTGCGTGGTTGGTCTTACAGATGTTTATTAACGTAGGCTCCACCGTCGGATTGCTCCCTGTGACCGGCATTACGCTTCCCTTTGTCAGTCAAGGAAATACCTCGCTGTGGGTACTATTCATCGCGGTTGGCATCATCGCGAGTATTTCCAAATCTTCTCGGGCTTGATTTTTTGCCTGTGTATGATAGACTAAGGAAATGAAGTATTTAATAATTTGTATTTCGGTATGAGTACAGAAACCGTACAAACGTCTTTACCGGACATGGCTGAAGCGGGAGTCCACATCGGCCACGTAACGTCCAAATGGCATCCCCAAATGGCCGAATATATCTACACCAGCAAAAACGATTTACACATCATTAATTTGGAGGCGACGGAGGCCTGTTTCAAGGATGCTGCTCATTTTATACGACGGGTAACCTCGGAGGGCAAAGACATTATGTTTGTAGCTACCAAAAAGCAAACCGTGGACGTCGTCAAAACCACAGCCGAGAGCGTCGGTATGCCGTACATGGTGAAGCGTTGGGTAGGTGGAACCTTCACAAACTTTGACGTGGTGAGTAAACGGGTCAAGCATATCAATGACCTAGAACGCCAATTGGAGAACGGCGAACTCAACCAATACACCAAGCGCGAGCGACTCGGATTCCAACAAGAAATCGAAAAAGCGAACGGCCTGTTCGGCGGTATTCGAGAGATGGAAACGTTACCGGGCGCCATTCTGGTGGAAGACGTACAAAAAGACATGCTCGCGGTCCAAGAAGCTCATGATGTCGGTATTCCGGTTATCGCATTGACCGATACGAACGTAAACCCGGATCTCGTGGACTATCCCATTCCGGCCAACGACGACGCCCTCGCTGCCGTCGAGTATATGTATTCCAAGATTGCTGAAGTTATCAAATCCGCTCAAGCTCAGTAAACAGCGTGTTAACGTAATGTATATCGTATGATCAACGCCCAAGATGTCGCAAAACTACGCGAAGAAACCAACGCTCCCATGATGGCGGCGAAAAAAGCCTTAGAACAAGCCGAGGGAGACTTTGAAACCGCCAAGCAGTATTTGGAGCAAGAATATGCTCGTAAAGCAGAGAAAAAAGCCGGACGAGAAGTGAGTGAGGGCACCATCGGTACGTATGTACACAATGGAGAAAACGGCGTGATGGTCGCTCTCGCCTGTGAAACCGACTTTGTTGCCCGCACTGAGGACTTTCAAAATCTCGCCCACAACGTGGCCCTTCACATCGCGGCCTATGGAGCCACCGAAGAGACCGGTGTAGAAGACATCTTGGACAGTGAATACATTAAAGATCCGTCTTCTACCGTACGAGAACTTTTGAAAGCACATATCGCGAAAGTCGGAGAAAATATTCAGATCCTTAACTTCACCACACTGTCTCTTTAAAACAAACCTCGTATCCACTGCATATGACCGAACTCAGTATCTTGGTCGTTCTTATCATCCTTGTGGGCTTAGGGCTTTTTATTATCATTAGTAAAGTCGCCTCTACCCCTGATCCCGAAGAAGACGAGGAAGACGGAGAACTGTTTGAACGAAAATCTGTTAAAGAAGATAAAACGGAACAATACGCGGATTCCGAGCCGGAACCAAACGAATCAGATAGCGCAGAGGAGGAGGTAGCTAAAGAGCCGGAAAGCAAACCTACTCCGTTCGCCTCTATGTCTCAAGCGTTGAGGGAGCGAAGCAGAAACGGTAAACAGCGTGTGGGCACCTGGATCTCTAGTGTTTGGAGTACGGGAGGAAGCCGAATTGCCAACGTCGGTCGCTATTCATGGAACGGAGTCCGAACAAAGAGTGCGCGTGTGGTGCAGTTTGCGCGTGTGCGCATTGAAGCAGTGCTAAAAAACGCGGAACAATCAGAACAATCGGAACAAGAGGAAGACTCTTCAGCACAAGACTCCCCCGAAAACGAAACCGACACCAGTTTCCTGGAAAAGCCGTCTTCGCACAAATCATTCTCCACCTTTGAGACCAATTTAGAAGAAGATGACCTTTCCGACGAGACGGAAGAGGCCGAGGAGACACAGGATTCATCTGAAGAAGAAAGAGAAGAGCCGCCCAAAGAAGAATCTCCGAAAGTTGATACGTTTGTGCAGAGTATGTTGGAGGAGACAGAGAACACATCTCCGGTTCAATCGCCTCAGCCGCAAGCGGAAACCGAATCCAATCCCTCCGCCGAAGAACCAGAGCCTCCCGCGAGGGAGGAGGAAGCATCCGCCCCCACACAATCGGACATCCAAGGAGACGATCATCTTCGACGTCTGGAGGAGAAGTATTTGAAGATGATTGTGAATGATCCCCAGAATATTGATTCGTACCGTCGTTTGGGTAACCTGTACCTTGCCATGGAGCAGTATCACGACGCTCGCGAAACGTTTACCCACATTTTAAGACTCCAAAAGGACGATAAACGCGCAAATGATAAACTGCAAGAAATTGATCGTATCCTCAAACAAAACAGCAATCTATAACACCTATAGACACAGGCGTGGTGATATGCTACATTACTTGGTAGCTCTTTGCCGGAATAGCTCAGCGGTAGAGCAACGGTTTTGTAAACCGTAGGTCGGTGGTTCGAATCCACTTTCCGGCTCACCGCTGACACACACGGGTAGGTGGCAGAGCGGTCAATTGCATCGGTCTGTAAAACCGACGCCTCTTAAGGCTACGAAGGTTCGAATCCTTCCCTACCCACTCGAATTGCCACGG
>PXOY01000035.1:14220-18821 GCA_003021915.1 Parcubacteria group bacterium SW_4_49_11 | reverse complement strand
GAAGTGGTTAAAATCCGGGCGGTGGCGGGCGGAATGGAGAGAAACGCGATAACAAGAATCACGCCCACCATCTGTACCAAAACGACCACACTAAGCGACATCAACACAAAGAATATGGTGTAAAACCAGGTGACGGGAAGGCCGCGTACCCGCATAAATTCTTCGTCGTAAATTAACGCGAGGAATTCCTTGTACAGACCGAGTACCGTCCCCAGAATAAGGACATCGAGGCCGAACATCACACCAAGGTCAAGATCGGTAACGGTGAGGACGGAGCCAAATAAAAAGCTCTGCAAGCTCGGAACGTAACCGGGAGTGAGCCAAATAAAGAGAATCCCCAAAGCAATGCCGACGCTCCAGAGAATGCCGATGGCCGAGTCTTCGTCTGTGGTGAATTTTCGCGTGAGCAACACGAGGAGTAAGGCGGTGAGGACACTAAAGGGAATGAGGGTGAGAATGGGAGTGACGCCCAATAAAAATCCGAGCCCCACGCCGCCAAGTGAGGCGTGAGCGATGCCGCCACTTAAAAACACGACGCGTTTCAGCGTGATAAGGGTGCCCATAACCCCGACCGCCACACTGACCAGTAAGGTGGCGATAAAGGCGTTCTGAAAAAAACTGAATTCAAGGAGGTCAAATACCATACGATACGTTAGGGCGTGTGCCGAGTAAACTCCCGGGGCGGATGGTCTTC
Source organism: Parcubacteria group bacterium SW_4_49_11 (assembly GCA_003021915.1). Taxonomy (GTDB): domain Bacteria; phylum Patescibacteriota; class Minisyncoccia; order SW-4-49-11; family SW-4-49-11; genus SW-4-49-11. The sequence goes on along the minus strand of PXOY01000035.1, from coordinate 18,127 downwards.
GATGCTACGGTTTATACACAAGACCCGATCCGCGTTCGAGAGAAGCGGGGCGAGATTATGCGTCACCAATATAATACCCATAGACTGGTGAAGCTCGATCAACAAATCAAACAGATAATCCTGCCATTGAGCGTCGATGTTCGCCAGCGGTTCGTCCAATACCAGCATTCGAGGATGATTGACGATGGCTCTCGCGAGTAACACGCGCTGTTGTTGACCGCCCGATAGATCAGAGAACGGAGTAGACGCGCATTCACACAATCCAACGTTGTCGAGGGCGGTACACGCTGTGTCTACTTCCTGTCTCGTAAATGACCGCCCGATATGCTTCACCGATAACTGCCCCATCAGCACGCTTTGTAACGCAGTCACGGGCACCTCGGTGTTGACGTTCGTGCGTTGAGGCATGTAGCCGAGTTCGGAGACGTGCGTGTGAGGCGGCTCCCCAAAGACGCGAACCTCTCCGCGTTGAGGTTTGATAAGCCCCAAAAACAACTTGAGGAGCGTACTCTTACCGCCGCCGTTCGGACCGGTGACGACTGTGAAGTTCGACTCCGGCACCCTCAGATTGACATCCTCGAGAACAGGTTTCCCGGGAGAATAGGCACACGTGACGTGTTCGGCGGTCAGCGCGGACATATTACGAAGACTCTAGAGCGTTTAAGAATTGGGACAACGTCTCTATGTAGTCTTTCCCGTTGGGGCGAAGGGTTACGATCTCGACATTTGAGAGTTCGTTGGCAACGGCCTCGGCGGCACGACGGTTAACCTGCGGATCATGAATGACATGAGAAACCTCTTCTTCGCGGGCGCGGCTGATGACCGTTTGTAGGCGTTGAGGACTCGGCTGTTTGCCTTCTTCTTCAATCGCGACTTGCTCTACGCCGTAATCCTCGGCGAAATACCCCCACGCCGGATGGTCCACCACAAAGAGAGACCGATTGAGGTCTTGTGCCCTGCGATCCAACTCATCAAGATCGTCTCGGAGCTCGGCATAATTTTCTTCGTACGTGGATTGGTATTCCGGATCGGCCTCTACAAGTCCTTGTTTGATGTTCTCTGCGATCTTTAAGGCACGCTCGGGCGAAGTCCACACGTGAGGATCGAAACTGGTATCTTTATTTTGTTCATGACCGCCCTCGGTGTTTTCCTCATGATTTTCTGCATGCGAATCAGCGTGTTTTTCGGAATGATCGTGCTGGTCATGCTTCTCTTCCGAGTGGGAATCGTGATGTTTGTCTTTTGCCTCTGTATCATGGTCCCGGTTTTTGTGTTCTTCACCCTCTCCGGAGTGATCGTGGGTATGGTTCTCATCCTGACTGGCCTCGTGGGAGTGGTCGTGATCTTTTTCAAGAAGCGCGACTCCTTCAGCCGTATCAATCACTTGCGGATCTCCAGCATTTTCGAGAATATCTGCAAGCCATTGCTCTTCAAAGATGATTTGGGTACCCGTGCTGAAGTACACGTCCGTTCCTACCACCCGCTGCAGTTGTTGGGAAGTGGGCTCGTACGCGTGGGGTGATTGATCCGCGGGTACCATGGTCTGTACATCCACGCGCTCACCCCCGATACGCTCGATAAAAGTCGCATATGGAGGGAGCGTAGTTGCCACTTGAAGGGTGTTTGTATCTTCCCCCGAGGTCTGTGTCTGTTGAGAGTCGGTAACCGCCCAAAGTACAAGACCTCCGAGAACGGCGAGGAGAAGAATAAGTCCGAACCATTTAGTCAGAGTCTGCATAAAAAATTTATTAGCTACATTTGTAAATGTAACACGCTCTAATATATAATGCAAATATTTTGCAATATATAGAGTTTATCTAAAAAATCTAAAGAACTCCATCCCCCTTCGGGTCGATATTTGACGGTCACTTAAAAACCTTCGGTTTTTACGCTTCTCTTTAAAAAGAGAAGCTATTTCCAGGGATTGCTGTTAGCGCCATCCGACGCTCCACCTCGAAGTTGGACGGTACTCCTTCCTCTTTAAAAAGAGGAAGACACAGCCTGTTTTCCTCCTTTTAAGGAGGAAATACCCGTTAGGGAATGGAGGTTACCTTATTATATAGCATTTTGATAGAAAAGAAAGGACTTTTGAGATGCGTTCTAGTTAACTACACTTGGTACAGACGCCGAAAACTTCAAATGAATGCGTTTTGTATGAGGCAAAATTGGGAGAATTCATCATAATTTGTTGTGGAGTGTGGCGCGGTTCACACATAAAAGATTCCATGTATCCGCATTTGGTGCAGATTAGATGATGATGTTCGTACGAGCGGAACGGCTCGCCCAGTTCGTAAGCGGGCGCGACGTCGCCGGAGGAAATTTGTTTCAGAAGTCCATCTTTATAAAACTGATGAACAGTCCGGTAGACCGTGGAGGTATTCAGTGAGGCGTCAAAATTGCGGACTTGAGAAGCAATCTCACTGATAGACAAAGGTTTCGAGGCGGTATACAGCGTGTACAGAATACGCATTTTCGCCTGAGTGCGTTTGTAGCCGAACCGTTGCAAAATATGTTCAAACTGGGTGGTATCCACAGTCGTCAGTGTTAAACCTTCACTTGCTAAAGTATGGCATACATGAAGAACAGAGCGCAAACACGTGCATCCTTGCTCATTTCGAGTTTGTACGGTATGATATGCGTAAATCGTAATAATAACCATCTATGGCCGATCTTCAGTACCAGACGCTTGTATTTTTGGGAAAGCCCGGGGCCGGGAAAGGCACGCAAGGACGTATGCTGGCTCAGACATATGAGTTCGAAGTGTTTTCTTCGGGAGACACGTTCCGAGAAATGGCCAGTCGAGATACGTTTTTGGGGCATAAAGTCAGTCGCATTGTCAATCAAGGGGAACTTATGCCGTACTGGTTCGCCGGATTTGTGTTCCAAGATAAGGTCATTAATCACTTGGAGCCTGACCAACCCATTATTTTCGACGGCGCTGCGCGTAAACGACCGGAAGCTGAGCTCGTGCATGATGTGCTGCAGTGGTTCGAACGCGATTATCGGGCGGTGTACATCGATATTTCGGACGAAGAAGCAAAACAACGATTGAGTGAACGCGGCGAGACCTCCAATCGCGCCGACGACGAACACATTCAAACCCGCCTGGATGCGTATCACGAAGAGGTGATCCCCGCCATCAACTATTTTAAGGAAGTGGGGACGTTGGTGAGCATCAAGGGAGAGCAGACTGAAGAAAACGTCTTTGCAGAAATTGAAGAGAAGTTGAGTAAGTAACAATGGCGGGACAGACCAAGCCCAAGAACAAACAGGAACGCCGTGCGATGAAGACCGGAGGTCGCATCCTCGGAGAAATATTAGCGGCTACGTCCGAGCGCGTGCAGCCGGGTATTACTACGGCCGAGCTCAATCGATTCGTGAAAGAAAAAATGGAGGAGTATCGCGTAGAACCGGCGTTTTTGGGGTATTACGGCTTTCCGGGGCACGCCTGTATGTCCGTCAATGAAGAATTAATTCACGGTATTCCCGGAGATACCAAGCTAAAAGACGGAGACCTGTTTAGTATCGATTGCGGCCTTATCTACGACGGCATGGCCCTGGATAGCGCGCGTACGATCCCGGTGGGAACGATTTCCGAGGAGGCTCACAGCCTCGTGGAAATAACTGACAGTTCCCTTCACGAAGGGCTCCATGTCTTGCGAGCAGGGGAGAGTATTGGCACGTACGGAGCAGTGGTGGAAGCGTATGTGTTGGAACACGGATTGGGTTTGGTCCGTAACTATTGTGGACACGGTATCGGGTATTCCGTACATGAGACGCCCAACATTCCCAACTACGGCGATCGAGATAAAGGCACGCAACTGGAGGAGCATATGACCGTAGCGTTGGAGCCCATGGTGACTGCCGGCAGAGCAGAGGTGGTTGTCGAGAACGATGACTGGACGGT
>PXOY01000035.1:11796-14185 GCA_003021915.1 Parcubacteria group bacterium SW_4_49_11 | reverse complement strand
CCGTATCAGGCCCATGCTCATCGTGATATGACGCTCGGAGAACTTGCCTCTCAATTAGACGCGCTTCAAGAACAGAGCGAGTACGTGGGGGAGCGTCTGACGCTTACGGGGCGCCTCAAATCCATTCGACTTGGCGGTAAAATCGGATTTGCTCCCCTAGAAGATGAAAGTAATACGGTGGGCTTTCAGGCGGTCTTTAAGAAGGATATCCTTCCGGAAGAGGAGGGGGATGCTCTTTCGTTTGCGGATTTTAAACATTTGGTCGATACCGGCGATTACGTGCAGGTCACCGGAGAAATCGGCTTTTCCAAACGCGGAGAAGCGAGCATTTTTGTCGAAGAATTTCATGTCCTCACCAAGGCGCTTCGCGCGCTTCCCGAGAATATTGAAGATCCGGAGCAACGGTATCGGTACCGCTACTTGGAAATGAAACTCAATCCGCAAGTGCGGGACATGTTTCAACGCAAGTCGCGTTTTTGGGAAGCGGGGCGTCAGTTTTTGATCGAGCAGGGCTTCCTGGAAGTCCAAACGCCTACGTTAGAGCACACCACCGGTGGCGCTGAGGCGCATCCGTTCTCCACGTATCACGAGGCACTCGAGGAGAACTTTTATTTGCGGATAAGCTCGGAACTGTATCTGAAGCGCTACGTAGTGGGCGGCTTTGAGAAGGTGTTTGACGTTGATAAAAACTTTCGTAACGAGGGAATCGATTCCGAGCATCTGCAGGAGTACACCGCGCTCGAATTCTATTGGTGTTACGCCTCGCACGAAGAGCTGATGGACTTCGCCGAAGCGTTAATCAAACATGTCATTGAGCACACATATTCGACCTTGCAATTAACTCACGGAGAGCACGTGATTGATTGGTCTCAAGCCTGGCCGCGCATGACCTACGAAGAATTTCTCAAAACATATGGAGGAATTGATCTGGGGGAGTACGCCACCTTTGAGGCGCTACAAAATCTCGCTCAAGGGTACGGCTTTGATCTGGAAGCGTATCCGAACTACGGGCGTCTTCTTGATGGTCTGTACAAAAAATTAGCCCGTCCGCACTGTATCGAACCGGTGTGGCTTACCGAACATCCGGTCGAAATTTCTCCCTTGGCGAAGCGCAACCCCGACGATCCCTCGAAGACACTTCGTTCTCAACTGATCGCCTACGGCAGTGAACTCACCAACGGCTTCAGCGAGCTCAATGATCCGGTGGAACAGCTCCGGCGGTTTAAGGAACAACAGACTCTGCGCGACGAAGGAGACGAAGAAGCGATGATGCTTGATTACGACTTCGTACGCGCGTTGGAGTACGGTATGCCTCCCACCGTCGGATTCGGTGTTTCCGAGCGTTTATTCAGCGTTTTGGAGGGGCAATCGATCCGTGAAACCGCGCCGTTTCCTATGATGAAACGAAAAGAGGAAGACTTCACGGAAATGGTATGAGCTGGGCGTTCGTACATGAATACCTTACGCGTATGGGCGGAGCGGAGCGAGTACTCTATGAGATGAGCGAGGAAGCGCCCGAAGCTCCGGTGTATTCTCTGTTATATGACGCACATGCCACGGGAGAGTATTTTCCACCCCACAACGTAAAGGAGTCCTTCTTTCGCAACTTTCCTTCGATAGTGCGCGCCAATCCCAAAATGCTGAGCCCTCTGTGTCCCACGGCCATCGAGTCGATTGATCTGTCGGATTACGAATTGGTCATTTCCAGTTCTAATTCGTTCGCGAAAGGTATCATCACCAAATCCGATACCACCCACGTTAGTTATTGCCACGCTCCCATGCTGTTTGCCTGGGAAGCGACGCATTCGTATGTCCAACAGCAAGGCAAAGGAGCGCTGACCAAGACGGGCATTGGACTCATTTTACACTATCTCCGACAGTGGGATCAGCAAGCCTCGGAGCGCGTAGACTATTTTATCGCGAATTCCGAGACCACTAAGCAACGCATTCAAAAGTACTATCGACGGGAAGCGCCTGTCATTTATCCTCCGGTGGACGTAGACCGGTTTACGCCTCGCAAAGGAGAGGGGGAGTATTTCTTAATCGCCTCGCAACTCACTCCCTATAAACAGATTGACTTGGCTATTCGGGTGTTCAATCATCTGAATATTCCGCTGGTTATTTTGGGCGACGGTCCGGATCGGCAACGATTAGAACAGATGGCCGCTTCGCATATTTCATTTCAAGGATTCGTCTCAGAAGAAGAAAAGAGGCAATGGTACGAAGATGCCCGCGGATTTATTTTTCCCGGGAGTGATGACTTCGGCATTGCGCCGGTGGAGGCTATGGCGGCGGGTACGCCGGTGCTCGCGTTGCGGGCAGGGGGAGCCACGGAAACCATCCAAGAGGGGGTAACCGGAGAATTTTTTGACAGCCCGCAAGAAGCGCT
>PXOY01000035.1:0-11603 GCA_003021915.1 Parcubacteria group bacterium SW_4_49_11 | reverse complement strand
TTCTCGTTCGCAGCGGAGATAAGCGCATTCACCGTTTCCTCACAGCTCACCTCTTGTGCTAAATGCCCGGCGATTTCCTCATCGGAAAGTTCGGGGGTAAGCCCATCACTGCAGAGGAGTAATCGATCCCCCGAATCGACATTGATGGTGTCTATATCAATTCGGTTCAAATTTTCTTGTCCCATATGCTGGAAAAGAATGTGTCCAAACATACTCTCCAAGAGAGGATCATTCTCGCCCTCACCGGCTCGACTCTGTTCAGCGACCCAGGTATGATCCGGAGTAACCTGCTCGATCGTTCCTTCATGCCACCGATACACACGTGAATCTCCCACATGCGCGTACCACCATTGCTGTTCTCTATACACGACAATTGTGAGCGTAGTCCCCATTTCGGCATGTTCCGGATTGGCTTGTTGAGCTTCACGAATGCGATGGTTAGCTTCTAGAATGGTTTGTTTGACAAGCTCCCCTGTATCAGTATCACTCTCAAAATGAGTATCCAAATACTCTCGAGCGGCTTTTACGGCGAGGGAACTTGCTTCTTCACCTCCGGGGTGGCCTCCCATACCATCCGCAACCAAAAAATATCGACCTTCGGGATCGCATTCCACCCGGTCTTGGTTTACTCGACGTGCTTTTCCGGGGTCTGTTTGAGCGGCAAAGGTATGATTCATAGAGACGAAATGTGTAGAATAATTTAGCATGTTACGAAAGGGGCGCGGCCAGATCATTCCGGTACGCTTTTGGTAGACTCGATACGTATGTCCGAAAGCTTTGGTGAGTAACACTTCTTCTTTACGTCCTTGCCAGACCATTACGCCGTACAACGGGAGACTCAGAATGATCAACCAACTGGTAAGCATCACTTGCACACCGGTAAAAATCGCCAAAAGTGCGGTATACATAGGGTGACGCACCCAACGGTACGGACCATTCGTGACCAAGGTTTGCCCGGGGACAATCTGATAATCCGCCGCGTGCGCCCAGTGTTTGCCCAATGTTTCCCGAGACCAAACCGCACAAGCAATCCCACTCCAAAAGATGACTGCGCCGATCAATTCTACCATGGTTTCGGTCGTGTCCGTTACATTCAATGGCACCGAAAGGCTTGCCTCAGTCACCAACTGCCCAACCAAGAGTACTCCGATCAGCGGTAATAGCGTCCGCATAGCGATTTTGGCTGTTCGCGGATGCTTACTGCGGCGCTTATCAGCCTGGGAGGTAAACACTTCCCGTATTTCCCAGTAGGCCAGTACCCCGATTATTCCACCAATGGTAGCTATGTCCATTGTAACACCTGTTACGCTGTACGTTGTATTATGGCATACATTTTGAACGCCCGCCTAGTTGAATAGATTATGCTCGTGTGCTACAATATACGTTGAATTAGAGGCCCATAGTTAAATTGGCTATAACGGCGGTCTCCAAAACCGCTATTGGGGGTTCGAGTCCCTCTGGGCCTGCCTTTCGAGTTACTACGGTCACTGAAAAAACATGTATGTTTTTCCGGAGCTCTGCGAGCTCCTATTTTCAGAGGGACTGCCAATGGCATTGCCTCACTGGCGTTGAACAGCTATGAACGTATACAACTATTCTAAATACTAAATACTAAATTCTATATCTTAACTACTAAATACTATTTCCTTGCTACCTGCTACGCGCTACTGCAGTTCTTTGGCTTCCGGCTTCTGTTCTTTTGTGCGTCATCGGAAGCGTAGCTGGTGTCTTTGTAGGAGAGGTTGTTGAAGAGAGCACGATCTACGCTTCACTCGAACAATCAGATAGTCAAAGCACGCAAGCGTATACGCTTGCCAATCACAACACTGAGCCTTCATCAGATGAAGGTGGATATATCATCGCGCAAGAGTCGCCCGCTCCGACTTCCGGTGAAGGCCCCTCTGGGTCCGGAGGCCTTCTTGAATACTGCTCTTACACCGCCTTTCCCGGAGTGGGGCAGGTGTGTGATCTCTGCAGTTTGGGACGAGCCCTATGGGGATTAATGTATCTTATTCTCTTTCTTTCGGTGTTAGGCGCATTTGTGTACGCGGGGTATCTTTATCTTACGGCCGCGGCGGACGCGAGTGCGGTGAACAAGGCGAAAAGTACCATGACTGGCGCAGTTCTTGGTCTGGTGATCGGCTTGGCTTCGGCTATTATTTTGCAAACCATCAATCCCAACCTATTGGAAGGAAAGTGTGGCCTCCCCGAAGCGCCGAGTGACCCTGGCCCCTCAAGTTCAGCGCCCGGAGGAGGATCTGGCGGAGGCTCTGGTTCTGGCGGCTCAGGAGAATCCGGAGGAGGACCAGCCGATGAAGAACTTGCCCGGTCCGGTCCGGCTCAAGCGGACTGCAACGAGCTCAGCTCGCTGGCGGATGCAGGAGTTAACGTGGCAAGCGGATTTAGGGGAATTGCTGGCCCTGGTAGAACCGGTAAAGTAAAACAGCCGTGGGTTGAGAAGACTAAACAAATTCAGGAAATATGTGAAAACCGATACGGAGGCCGTCCCTTTCAAGTCACCGCCGCTTGTACATACGGCGTAGGGCATAGTAATGATAGTACTCACTACCGAGGAGAAGCGGTGGATCTTGACCCCGTAGACGCAACCAATCAGCAGGTGATTAGTTGTGTAAAAGAAGCCGGCGGAGTTCCGTATTATCTCGACGAAGATAGCCATATCCACATTTCGAGCGGCGGATAACCCTCTTGAAGATACGAGCCACCTTTGGTATTATATGCATCAGTAAAAAGCGGGGATCGTATAATGGCTCATTACCCCGGCCTTCCAAGCCGGTGATAGGGGTTCGAATCCCCTTACCCGCTCCCTCTCGAATTACTACGGGCACTGAAGACACCTGCGGTTTCTGCCGGCCTCTTACGAGGCCTATCTTCCAACATAGGGGACTGCATTTTAGCTCAATCCGGAACCTCCCTCGATTTACTACGGGCACGTAAAAACCTTCGGTTTTTACGGAAACCTGACGGTTTCCTATTTCCAGGGGACTGCCGTTAGCAGTATCCCGCTGGCGTTGAACATTCTCTGCGATCACGGCGGAACACAGATCATGTCTTCCTCTTTTTAAAGAGGAGGACACAAAATTACCTCCAAGCACTTGCTACTTACCGCATCTGGCTTCAGGCTTCAGGATTCTGGCTTCTCTTATACAACCGTATATCTACCGTGTATCAATTTATATCCACTGTATATCATGCCCGAAGGGCATATGTATCGTATCCGAAGGATACATATATCAACTGTGTATCTTCCATTCTAAATACCAAATACTAAATTCTATATACTATTCACAACCGTATATCAACTATATATCGCGCCGCAAGGCGCATATATCTACCGTATATCTATTATTTCGTTCACGTATTACTTCGTATACTCCGGGTGACACTTCTTCGTCTTTTTACCGCTTCCGCACGGACAGGCGTCGTTGCGTCCGACTTTGTCGTTGACACGTTGAGTTTGGGACTCCTGGGCTGTTTCGGCTTGATTGCTCGTTGATTGCGTCGTGGCGGAGGAAGAGGCGTGATGTTCTTGGGCGTTCTCGTACGGGTTATACGAGGCGGCCTCCATCGGAGCGTGCACATGGACGTGGAACAGATTCGTAATATATTTTTCCGAAATGCTCCCCAGGAGGTTTTCAAACAAACGAAAGCCTTCGTTCTTGTATTCTACCAAGGGGTCTTTTTGGGCATACCCGCGAAGCCTGACGCCGGTTTTGAGATAATCCATGACCTCCAGATGCTCCATCCACAGAATATCAATGGCCTGCAGATAGAGCTTACGCTGTAATTCCTCGCGGGTCTCGTCATCAAGTGAAGAAAAACGCGCCTCGTAATACTGCGAAAGTCGACTCGTAAGCACCTGAGACATTTCGGTCTTTTTGCTCGCGATGTCGGTCTCTTTATCACGAATGTTCTCCAGTTCCTGTCGCACGTCATTGTCTAAGGGCGAAAGCGCGCTCAAATCGTCAATCATTTGCCCAATGTCCCAGTCTTGGAGCGTATCCAAGCTGGTGTGAAACGATACGATACGATAGACATATTCTTCCAGGAGAGAGGAGGTCAGATCTTCTATGTGGGTGGTGCCGTCAAGGATGTGTCGTCGTTTTTCGTAGATGATCTCGCGCTGTTTGTTGATAACGTTGTCGTACTCTAACAGGTGTTTGCGCGCGTCGAAGTTGTATCCTTCAATTTTGGTTTGCGTGTGTTCCACGGCCTTGGCGATTAACGGATGCTCGATCGGATCTTCTTCCGGGAGATTGGTGCGTTCCATAATGGAGCGAATCCAATCGGTGGCAAAAACACGCATCATGTCGTCATCGAGCGAGAGATAAAACTGGGTGGATCCTGGCTCTCCCTGGCGACCGGACCGTCCGCGAAGCTGGTTGTCTATGCGGCGAGCCTCGTGCCGTTCCGTTCCGAGGATATGAAGGCCCCCGAGATCCATGACTTCCTGTTTTTCTTCGTCAGTGGCTTCCGGTCCGCCGAGCTTAATGTCGACGCCGCGCCCTGCCATGTTGGTGGCAATCGTTACGGCTCGTTTTTTGCCGGCGTTTGCGATCACCGCTCCCTCGGACTCGTGGTGTTTGGCGTTGAGGACGTCGCACCGTACCCCGCGTCGTTTCAGAAGGTCGGCGAGTCGCTCGCTTTTCTCAATCGAAACGGTACCTACCAAAACCGGCTGTCCGCGTTCCTGCCGCTCGCTAATATCTGCAGCAATGGCGTTGAATTTGGCCTGTTCGGTTTTGTAGATTTTATCGGCGAGGTCTTGACGTCTGACGGGTTCGTGCGTAGGAATGCTGACCACGCCCAAGCTATATACTTTGTCAAATTCTTCCGCGCTGGTGAGGGCTGTTCCGGTCATACCCGCCAATTTATTGTACATCCGGAAGAAATTCTGGAAGGTGATGGTCGCCATGGTCTTAGACTCCTGTTGAATATTCAAGCCTTCTTTGGCTTCCAAAGCCTGATGCAGTCCTTCTCCGAACCGACGACCGGGCATAAGTCGCCCCGTAAACTGATCGACGATAATTACTTGTCCTTCGCGGACTACGTAATCGGTTTCATTCTTGAACAGAGCCTGTGCCTTCAGGGCTTGCTCCAGGTGGTGAACATACACCACGCCCTTTTCTTGATACAGATTATCAATACCAAGCGCCTGTTCGACCTTATCAATGCCGGTGTCGGTGAGGCTGACCCCGTTCATTTGCTCATCGACCATGTAGTCGGTTTCTTGCTCCAGACGGGGCACAATACGGGCAAATGTTTTATAGAGTTGCGGCGATTCCGCGTCCGGGGCTGAAATAATCAGGGGAGTGCGCGCCTCATCAATCAAGACGCTATCTACCTCGTCAATGATACAGAAGTTGAGTTCGCGTTGCACCATATCCTCCAGGCTCTGCGCCATGTTGTCGCGCAAGTAATCGAATCCAAATTCGTTGTTTGTGCCGTACACAACATCGGCCCCATACACCGCTTTACGCTCGACGGAGGTTAAGTAATCGTCTTCTACGTTATAGGACGCGTGAGAATCACGGTCGGCGTCTTGTTCTTCCGGGACTCCTTCTTCGGTGTAGAGGAACGCGCCTTCACTGGTGATAGCTCCCACATCGAGTCCTAAAAAGTAAAAGATTTGGCCCATCCAGACGGTATCACGCCGGGCGAGGTAGTCATTGACGGTCACGATATGCACTCCGTTGCCCGAAAGAGCATTCAAATACGCGGGAAGAGTAGCCACAAGCGTTTTCCCCTCACCGGTCTTCATCTCTCCGATATAGCCTTTGTGAAGGGCAATACCGCCAATCAGCTGTACGTCAAAGTGACGCATTCCCAAAGTACGTTGGGCTGTCTCACGCACCAGGGCAAATGCTTCCGGTAACAGATCGTCTAACGTCTCGCCGTTGCGGAACCGTTCTTGAAGAGCAGACGTGTACGCTCGTAAATCCTCATTGCTCTTGGCCTGAAACGTGGGTTCCAGGTCATTAATCTGATTGACGAGGGGATATAACTTATTTAACGTCTGTTTATTGGGATCAGGTAAAAAACGTTTCAGAAACTGCATAACATATATTTGATTAGGAAAAGACTATCGTCAGGATACGCTATGAATGTATAGCGTGCAAGTGCAATAGTCACTGGTCGTCCCTCCTCGCCCTCGAGGAGGGAACTTGCTACTACAATTCTCTCTGCCGGTGGGTATTATACAATCGATATCTTTGTGTTTCTACGCAAACCAGTGCTATACTAAGGATATAACGTAAGTCTCGATATATGACTATCAAACAGACTGTTGCGCTTTTGATTATTTTAGCGCTGGGTGCAGGAGGACTGCTCGCCTACCGCGCGAACCAGTCCGAACCTGAACCGGATAGCCCACAGAGCACGAGCACACCAGAGCGCGAATCCAGCAAGAATGAAGAAGAGTCTGCCTCTGAAGAGCGGTCCTCAGAAGAAACTAGCTCTTCACAAGAAGATCTCTATGGCGATGTACCTGCCGAAGAACGTGACGCGGTGAAAGCGTGGATTAAAGCGAACAATCGCAACCGCTACGGTGACCCTCAAGATACGGTCTATACGGGAGGAACACCGCTCTTTAACGAAGAGACCGGCGAACGGGTTTCTCTATACACGTATCTTCTCGACAATCATCCCGATAAACCATGGCTCTCGGACGCGAGCGAATCTGAAGAAGAGCGCACTGAACCCATCCCGTTCAGTCAAGTTGATTCCTGGGATCGCTATCGAGGAGCGCGGTACTCTATCGAATATCCCACGGATCCGAACGTAGTCAGCGCCAACGCAAATGATAAACAACGTGGAGAAATGGATGTTCGCTTCACGAACGGAAACGATTTTACGCTGGAAGTAGTGAGCCAAGCCAAAGCGGCGACCGTTTCGCAGTGCACGAAGAAGTCACGGTTTAATCGTACGATCTGCCATAACGAGGCCACGAAATACCAAGACATCTATCAACGTATGATGGATAGCATGCGCAAAATCCGCCTCTAAGTTATGGACGAGTATATCTATCTGGATAGTCACGCCACGACACCGATTGACGAGGACGTAAAAGAAGCGATGGAGCCTTACTGGCACACCGTATTCGCCAACCCCGGAAGTTCGCATAGAGCGGGTCAGCAGGCGCGCGGAGGAGTAGAGTGGGCGCGTGGTCAATTGGCTTCGTTCGTGGGACGTTCCTCACACGAAATTATATTTACCGGTTCGGCGACCGAAGCCAATAATCTGGCTCTTCAAGGACTTATTCACGCGTACCGTACCGAATACGAGGATAAACCTCATATTATTACCGATGCTATTGAACACTCCGCCGTGCTGTCTCCTTTGCGCGCCTACGCCGACGCGGGACTGCTTGAACTTACTGAACTGCCGGTAACCTCCGAAGGTGAAGTCCGACCCAACGATCTGTCTGCGGCTTTGCAAACCAATACTATTTGTGTGTCTGTTATGTACGCGAATAACGAGATCGGAACGGTGATTGACCTTGCTACGCTGAGTGAAGTAGTAGAGGAGTGGAGAAACACACGTGCCACAGTCTTTCCGTACATTCATACCGATGCCGTTCAGGCAGGCTTCTTCTTAGACTGTGATATGAATCAACTTGGCGTGGACATGCTTGTGCTATCCGCTCACAAAATGTACGGTCCCAAAGGCGTGGGAGCGTTGTGTGTGCGAGAAGAGATATCCCTCAGTCCCGTAATCTACGGAGGAGATCAAGAATATGGTCTGCGGCCGGGGACTCCCAATGTTCCTGCTATTGTGGGCTTTGGAACGGCTATTGAGCGGCTCGGCACCGAGATTCATGATGAAGAGCTCGCGCACATTCAAAAGATGCGCACATACACCTTAGAGCTTCTTGAGGATCGTGAGATCCCGTGTATTCAAAACGGAAAGAGCGAACACACCCTTCCGAATAACATTCATCTATCTTTTCCCGGATATTTTGCCGAAGATTTGCTTATGTATATGGATCTTAAGGGAGTTGCCGTTTCCGCGGGGTCCGCGTGCCATAGCGGCGCGTGGACTCCCTCCCATGTCATGAAGGCTCTCACCGACGATGAATCTCGCATTCGTTCCGCCCTCCGCTTAGGCTTGCTTCGAGACACTTCTCGGGAAGAGATGCGCTATGTGGTCACAGTTCTGGAAGATTTCATAAACGATTCGTTATAAATGCCGTATGTTTGAACGTCTGAGCCGAGTGTTCCTGTGTGTCTTTGTGACACTGTTGGCTTTAGAAACTTTGCAAGTACCGGTCGGCCCTCTTGACGTGCGTCTTCACCAAGGAGCGCTTATCGGGCTTTTGGCGTGGTTTATCGGCCGAGGAGTGTATCTTTTGAAAACGTCTCAAGCCTCACTGCGACCCGCCATGTCTCAGTCCCTCCGAGAGTACGCGCTGTTACTCCTTATATTTGTGGTATTCGCGGGGATAGGAGGCATACTCCATACCTCGCTTGCTCCGACGCTGACTCAAACGCTCGTGTTTCTAAGCATGGCATTAACCTTCTTCGTTATTATATATTCCATACGATCCCACCAACGGATGAGGATCGTTCTGGCGAGCCTCATGGTGGGAACCGTTCTTAATATCGGGTTTGCTCTCTATCAAGCGCTCGCGTTCAAATTCGGTTTGCTCGACTTTATGGTCTTTGAAGGACGGGTGAATGGATTGCTTCCCGAACCGAACTGGTTCGCGATTTGGCACAGCGGGATCGTGGCGCTTCTTCTCCCGATGACCTTCTTTATCCCGCATTGGTTTGCTCGGAAGTGGCAATCCCTGTGGTGGCTTTTACTATTTCTCAATCTCGTGGTGATCATTCTCAGTTTGACTCGGGCCAGTTGGCTCGCGCTCTTTGTCACGGGAATCGTCTTTTACGGCATTCTTCTGTGGCCCGCAAAATACGCCCCCAGCACTGTCCTGAAGCACGCAGGGAAAATATCAATGCTCCTGATAGGCGCGGTGGTACTTATCGAACTCTTTTCCTTAACCAAATTCTCCCTCTACGAACGTGCCGAATCCATCATCAGCCACACCACCACGCACTACGAAACCCGAGACGGGGAGAGTATGTCCAAAGAAGAAGCGAAAGAACGAGATGATATCGTTACCAAAAAAGTCAAAGACGTAAATGTCGCAAGTCGAATGGAAGATTACCGGACCAGTCTGTCAATTGCTTCCGAGTATCCGTTGTTCGGAGTCGGCTTCGCAGGCTACAAAGAACGAGTAGGGGAGACACGCAACACCAGCAATCTCTTTTTGGGAGCTCTGGTTGCCGGCGGTTTTCCGGGACTGATCGCCTTCACGCTCCTTATATATCGTCAGATCAGAGATAGCATCCAATATATTCGCCAAAAACACCTGATGGTCGGAACAATGATGCTCAACGTAACGCTGGTGATAAGTATCAGCGGGATGTTTAACAACGGAATGTTATTAGCATTCATCTGGATGTTTTTGGGTCTCACAGCGGCATTTTCATTTCTTCCACGGCAAAAAAAAGAGAAGCCAGAAAACTACAGTAGCAAGTAGCGTGTAGCAGGTAGCAAGGAAATAGTATTTAGTAGTTAGAATATAGAATTTGGTAGATGGAAACGAGAGCGCAATAGCGAAAGAGAGTAGTAGGAGGATGAGATGAAAGGATAAGGATATAAAGATAGTAATACATAACAGAGTATAATTGGTATTATACTCTGTTAAACCCCAAAATTTACACTGCATTTTACTGATAACCGTACATTCCACTGCCGATGGGACTTCCAGCACGCTCCTAATCGAATCACAATAGCAACTCTTTTTCTGGCGTTGAACGTATCCTGCTATCACGGAAGAAACCTTATACTAAATTCTACATTCTATTTACTGGCTTCAGGCTTCTCAAACGTTGTTACCTCCTACGTGCTACTATTCATCATGTTATACTAGACAGTAGACGTTCTTCGAACTACGCATTATCTAGTTATGATCTACGAATCATGGGCCACAATACCTCTCCAAACAACACAGCCGATTCTGTTTTGCCACAGTACGACGACTTTTTATTATCTTTGACGATTAACAACTATACGGAATCCACCGTCAAAAATTATGAGCGTGATCTCGAAGCTTTGGCGCAATTTTTAGTCACGCGAGGGCTTTCATTTCAGGATCTCTCTAAACAGACCATTGATCAATACAAAGCCGAGCTCATTGCCGGACAGCGGGCCACACTCAAGGAGCAAAAGCCAAGCTCCGCGCTGGATGCTAAGTCTATAAACCGCATGTTAACCACGCTGAGATCCTACCTGGCGTTCCTCATTGACCGCGACGAAGACGTCCCGCTGATTCCGCAACAGATCAAACTCCTGAAAAAAGAAAAACGCATTACGCATGTTCCTGATTTGCATGAGATTCTCACGTTTGTCGAATCACCGGAACACCTGGAATCTAACGAATTTATTGGCCTGCGTAACCGCACAATTATGGAAATTATGCTTGCGTCCGGCATGCGTATTTCGGAAGTACTGAGCCTTCAGAATGACAACGTCGAAGACTCCGGCAAAATGTATGTGACCGGAAAGGGACACAAGCAACGGTTCGTGTACCTTACTCCGCGTGCTCGAGAACTCCTCTATCGCTACCGAGGGGAGAGGAGAGAAGTCATCCGCTCTGCTCTCCCCTCCCCTTACCAAAGCGACGAATACGTAGATAAGTTCACATACCTGTTTGTGACAAAAAAGACATTTGACGGTCTTGCAGACGCTATCAAAGAACACAACCAGCTCCCGGACTACGTGTTCGCGAGTCACATTTCCGCCAATCATTTGCAGGCCAAATTTAAAGAATACCGGCTGCAGCTTGGCTTCAGTACCCCGATTTCTCCGCACACGCTTCGTCATGCGTTTGCTACGTACTTAGCCGAATCCGGCGCCAGTCCCGCCGCCATTCAAATACTCCTTGGTCACGAATCGTTAGAGACGACCACGACTTATGTAAACGCCTCCGAGCGCTTCGCCGAAGAAACACATACTGATTATCATCCGGTGAAGAAGTAGTTATATCTATTTACAGCCGTTCACAAACACTGAGGACATGCTGCATCATCATGCTTACGTAGCCCCATTCGTTGTCGTACCAAGCCATGACTTTGACCAGATTGTCGTCTACCACGCGCGTCATTTGCGTGTCTACAATAGAAGCATGCTGGTTACCGAGAATATCGGTCGAGACCAACGGGTCTTCGGTGACTGTTAACACCCCCTGCCAGCGTTCGAGAGAAGCGGCGTCGCGAAGAATGTCGTTGACTTCTTGAGTGTCGGTTGCGCGGCTGGCTAAGAAGGTGACATCGATAATGGAGCCTGAAGGTACAGGAACCCGTACAGCCACGCCGTCAAAAATGCCCTCGAACTTGGACATCGTTCGTCCTACGGCTTTCGCCGCGCCGGTACTAGACGGAATAATATTCACACCTCCCGCACGTCCGCGTCGGATTTTATCAGAAGGCTGATCGATCAGGCTTTGGCTTGAGGTGTAGCCATGCACAGTCGAGAGCATCGCCTTTTCGATTCCAATCGTTTCATCAAGCACAGCTACCACG
>PXOY01000034.1 GCA_003021915.1 Parcubacteria group bacterium SW_4_49_11 | reverse complement strand
CGCGTATGTATCCCCGCTTATTTGGTTCCGTTCTCTAAGGAGTTCCAACCAATGGTCCGAGGATTCGGCCAATGAACCGCGGGCGATGTAGCAAAACTTAAGTCGTTCTCGGAAATGATACCGTGCGTATCCTTCGGCGATATTGGCACCAATGGAATCTGTGGCGGTTATGAACGGATCTCCCATGATCTTTTGAGTCCGCCAATGCAACGAGGTATACACTTCAAATCCGTATTGAGATAATTCACGTGCCAATTGATATACTTCCAGGTCGGACAGCGTGATATAGGACTTTGGAGCGGACATATCTTCCCATCGTTATAATTCCGCCCAGATTCTCATATTTTTCAAAAAAAAGCAAGAGCAACTGTATATCCACTATATATCGTTTCCGAAGGAAACATGTATCCACAATATATCGTGCTCGAAGAGCATATGTATCGTATCCGAAGGATACATATATCTGGCTTCAAATTCTCTCATCACGAAAGAAATTCGTTCTGCAGAAACACCGCCAATTCCTCAGCGTCCGTAACCTGATGCGTGGCGTATTCGGCGAGTTGGAGACAGTCCGTCCCGACTCGAATTTTCATCCCCACACCCGTCTGAAACATATCGAGATCATTCAGATCATTCCCACAGATCGCGATTTGCGACAGATCAAGTCCGTGCGCTTTTGCCCACCGACCAATCACCTCTCCCTTATTCACTCCCTCGGAACGTACCTCATATGTGGCCGAATTGCGTGTTACACTGCCGGGCATATCCCCATTCGTGGGGATCGCAAAGGAGTCATCGCTCCCCTCCATCGCTACTCGAACGGCACCCTTTTCGCGAATGAGATGACGAAATGTGTGTATATCAGTCAGGAGCCACTCGTCCGGAAATTGCTTTCCTTCCGGGCTCCGATAGCGAGCGCGTACGCTCTCCGGATCGGTTGTGTACACAAAAAATGCCTCGCCTGACACGGGAGTGAAAGCCGCCATACGCAAGTTTTCGCGCGCAAGATACGGATCGAGCGCGGCAATCTCGTCTTCTGCCATAGGCGCCACGTAGTATGTTTGCCCTTCGGGCGTGACGATGCGTCCTCCCGCCTCCATCATGTACGCCGCGTTGGGCGTGAACTGCCGGCCAACTTTGAAGGGCACCATCGGATAGGGAAGACCTGTATTCAACGTACACATGTATCCGTTTGCTTGCAGCTCTCGGAGCGTGTCCCGAAGGGCGGACGGAACAATGTTTCGCTCCTGCGTTAGCGTGCCATCGTAATCACAAACCAAGGCGCGTATTCCGGTGGTCATATAAAAAGTTTGCTTACCATTCTTCCTGCACATTCATAACCAACGAAGCCTTCGTTTCTTCGGACGCGTCTATCCGGCGCACACCCACCGTAACCACACTGTCCTCCGGCAGACGTTTAGGTGCCAGCTGTTCCTTCATAAGTCGCGCGCTGCCTGCGGATTTCCCCGGCACCAAGGTAATACCGCTGAACACGAAACTATCTGAAATATCCATAGTGCGTGCCTCGGTGTCATAGAGCATAGCTGTTTCGTGGGTGTGCCCCACGCTCGATTCTTGAAATGAGGTCTGATCCAACGAAGGTTCCAAGAAAATTCCCACCAAGAGATTATCCTCGGAAATAACCTCCACGCTAAACAGCTGAGTAAATACATCGAGCAACTCCTGTTTAGACTGAACCGAAATCATGGGCGTCCACTCGTCGGTAATATCGCTCCGTGTCCGATGCTCCCCGGCAATGCGAAACTGCCGATTTTCTTCGCCGATCAAAGACATCTGTCGACCGCCTACATATGCCTCTATCTCGTGACCGGCACCCTGGTTAAGCTTCACACTGAGAAACAGATTGGACGTATCAAGCGAGACACCTTCGCGCTTTCCGAACACATGCGCCTCAACCACCCGAAAATGATTGGTCTTGTCTCGCACGCCAAAATAGATAGACAAAAATCCATATCCGTAGTATACCAATCGGCCCTGAACAATCGTTCCGTGTTGAAAATCCACCTTTGCGCCGCTCGGATTATTCTCGTCTCCCGAACCATCGAGCGTGTCCTGATTCCAATTTTTCTGATCGACCACTTCCTGAATTTCTCCTTGGCTTTTCCAGACGAGTTGAACGCCCGCTTCCTCAATCGCGACGTAAAAACCGGTTCCGTACTCAAGGTAGCCAATTTGCATCAAACCATCCACACTCGGAAAGGTGGGAACGCGTACCCCTATACCCCATTCGAACTCAAATCCCGGTACATAATCACCGCGAAATAAAGTTGTCAAATAGGCAAGCGGTTCCTCTTCGGACGTTCGGACTCGGTATTCTCCGTGCACTTGGGAAACATCACCTTGCCAGCGGTCTCGCAAACGAGAAAGCGGTTGCGACGATTTCCATACCTGTTGACTACGCTTTTGTACCGTCACGTGCTCGTTGAAGGCGGTCATGCCCTGCGCCGGATCAAAGGAAGAGTCAGACGAGTTATTCGGTTTCGATTTATTAAACATACTTTTATGTATTATTGTCTCTGTGTTCAGCTTACCACATCATGAGTTCGTTGTCTTCTCGCCGAGAAGATACATAGTGCACCCTGGTACAAATATGGTTCTGATAGTGTATCATTTTTTAGTAACAAATTGCACTCCAATCGACCTAAGAACACGTCTTTTAACCTCTTTTGTACCCGAAAATTTCGGGTGATATACCAAAATGTAAATCATGTGGTTATATACATAACAAAATGGTACTTAAAACACAGGTGAGAACACCATATCAGGGAACACGTAATAACCACCGGTATTGCCATATATCTAGAAGGATGCAATAATAAAGCTAGGTGTCGACACCACCTTTGGAACGGGCCCTTCCAAAAACACAAGATAATAAATACATATGAAAACCCGAACCATGATCTCAACCGCAAGCGCATCTGCTATCGTAGGCGTTTCCGCCATCGCTCTCGCACTCGCCGGTAGCGTTTCCGCTGCAGATAGCAGTCAATCCGGAGAAAGCAGTGCATACGCTTATACTAAAGATCAGGCCCACGCTGCCGCTGCCGTGGAACGTGGACAATCCCAAGGTAATTACCACTCCCTCCAAACGACTAAAGCGGTCAGCGTCGGAATGGCCCTGAACGGACATTACGTGACGGAAACGGGGTCCGAACAAGGTCAAAGCACGGATGACTTCGCTCAGACCCAAACCTCTGCTACGGCAATGCACGGAGAAAGCGACCGTAAAGGTTTCGCTGGAAGTACCGCAATCACCAGCGTGGAGAACACCGACAGCCAGCAAACCAGCGAAGGAGAAACCTCCGCTGTGGCGTCCGGTGACTCTAAAAGTGTCGCTGGAGAATCCAGCAGTCAAGAAAACCTCGACCTCTAAGAGGTATTCGTTGTACTAAAAAAGGGGGTGCTTTCCCCCTTTTTTATTTGCCCCACTCTCTCGTATTACTACGGTCACTTAAAAAACATAAGATGTTTTTTACGGCTTCCGCAAGGAAGTCTATTTTCAGGGGACTGTCAATAGCTCTTCTTGATCTGGCGTTGAACAGCTATGAGCGTATACAACTATTTTAAATACCAAATACTAAATTCTAAGTTCGAGCTACTAACTCCGAGCACATGTCTCACAACACGGAACAATGCTTGATGTGACCCAGCGGGGATTCGAACCCCGGTTTTCACCGTGAGAGGGTGATGTCCTGGACCAGACTAGACGACTGGGTCAGTTTGCTCTTACTTGAGCTTGTTCCGAATAAAGGCGGGCACGTCGTAATCTTCCTCCGCTTGAGTACTCTCAGTGTCAGTGTTTGAGGAGTCAGTATCTGACTCAGAGGCTGCAGAATTGGGTTCTTCCTCTTTTTCGTTTGGGGTCTCTTGTGCTTCGTTCTCCGCCTCCTCTTTCTCTGGAGGATGGTCTCTCTCTTCTGTTTTTCTCTCCACCAAATCCTCTACTGGATCTGTAGGGCCCCGTTCTTCTTCCTCTTGTCCGCCGGCTTGGGCTTCATCAAAGGCGCGGACTTTCTTTGCCGGCTGAATGGGCTCGGGTTGATCAAAGCCGGTGGCAATGACGGTTACTTTCATTTCGCCCTCTTCCAAGGACTCATCCACCACTGTTCCAAAAATCACTTTGGCTTCTTCGTCAATCGACTCGGTAATGACATTGGCTGCTTCGTTC
>PXOY01000033.1 GCA_003021915.1 Parcubacteria group bacterium SW_4_49_11 | reverse complement strand
CGTCGCGCACCTTCCCTAATTGCCTCTGCGGGTTAATCGCCACGATAACAATCGCTGCTAATATACCGATCGCGGCTACCACGAGTAAAATTTCAAGGAGCGTAAAGCCGTGTTGTCTACGGTTCATACAAGTGAGATTTGTTTTATTGCCATACATGTATCTTACCAAATAAGGGAGTAGCAATAAAAAATATACAGTAACATCTGCGCAGGCGCCAGTAATAATTGAGCTAAAATGCAGTCACAACGAAATAGCCTTCCGCGAAGAAGCCGGAAGAAACACGGGGTTTGTTCCGTGCCTGGGGTCGCTCAACGCCAGTGGGATGTTGCTACTGGCAATCCCTCGGAAATAGGAAGCCATTCAGGCAAAATTACGGATTAACCTAACTTGCAGTCCCCTTGTTGGAAAATAGGATTCCGAAGGAATCCGGAAGAAACCCAAGTTTTCTTCAGTGACCGTGGCATTTCGAACCGAAGGTTTTTAAGTGACCGTGGTAAATCGAGGCCGTACCCCACACGATACATGGTGAGTATAAAAATTCTGGAATGGCCTCTAGACTACTCTTCTTTCATGATGTAAGAGGCCAATATCGTTTGAAGATGATAAACATTCACGCTTCGATCAAACCGTTTCTGTACTGACGGATAATATTGACTTGAAACCCAAATTTTCAGTTCAGCATCTAAATCAAAACTTCCCGCACTTTCAATGCTAAATTGTGAAATTTTCGAATATACAAGGGAAAGATACTCGACTTTTTTCCCGGTTACACCTTGCTTATCAACAAAAATAAGTCGTTTATCGGTAAAAATAAGTACGTCACGGAGAATGGAAAAGCCAATTTCGACTTGTTCAGACTCGGTAAGCAAGTCTCCATATTCTTCGCGGACTGCTTCAACGGACATAGCTCCCGCATTTCCCATTAATTGATTTAAAATTCCCATAAATTTACTCTTTTTTTAGTACTAATATCTACGTTTCTAGGAACTATATATAGTCCGTCACCGTCCGAAATTCTATCTTTGATCGCAACCCCACAATATGAATTGTCCTCTCACGTTACCGCTTCGACCATTCCGGGTGTTTGCGGGCTTTGCGGAGGCCGGGTTTTTTGCGTTCCTTGACGCGGGGGTCGCGACTGAGATACCCGTTGTCTTTCAAGGCTCTTCGTAATTCCGAATCATACGCTTCCAAAGCGCGAGCAAGTCCGAGCTGAATAGCTTCCGCGTGTCCGGTAGTTCCACCACCGCGTACTTGAACGGTTACAAAAAAGACATTATCACTACCCGCGACGCGCAACGGCGCGTAGGCAGTGGTTTGGAGTGCCGAACTATCAAAGTATTCACCTAATTCTCGTTCGTTTACGTACATAACTGACTCGTCTGCTTGGCTTCGAGGACTAATACGAACGCGGGCTGAGGCAGACTTACGGCGTCCTACCCCTTCTACAAACTGTTCACTATGTACCATAATTGATTCCATATTCATGCTCACTAGTTATCATGTGCGGTATGCGATTCTCGATGCATCTCCAGTCGTTTCATACGCTCATTCTGTAACTTATTTTTTGGCAGCATACGTTCCACTGCCGAATGCAACAACTGACGAGGATCTTCTTGCATCAAATCTTCCCACGTCTTTTTTTGAAGTCCTTTACGATATCCGGAGTGGCGGTAATAGGCGCGTTGACGAACTTTTCGTGGATGAACACTCATCATATCAATGTTATACACGATAACTCGCGCACCATCATCTTTGTGGTATTCAAAAGCGGGATTGTTTTTTCCTTCTAAATAATACGCAATTTCTGTGGCTAAATTTCCCAGCCGTCGATTTTGTGCGTCTATAGTGATCACTTCGCGTTCCATAGGGACTAAACTAATTCTATTATCGCCATTTTGCTTTGATCGCTTTCGCGTTGCGGCGCTTTAATAATACGAGTGTATCCCCCCGGTCGCTCTCGGTACTGAGGCGCCACTTCGTCACATAGGTGGCTGGTAGCTTTGTCTTCTAGAACTTGCGCCACATAGCGACGACTCGCCAAGTCTCCGCGACGAGCTTTGGTTATAAGGCGCTCAACATAAGGGCGAAGCGCTTTCGCGCGTTTTTCGGTCGTGCGAAGGGCCCCCCGCATTACTAAATCGTTCGAAAGAGAGCGCAGTAAGGCTTCTTTCTGTTCTCGAGACCGCTTTAACTTGGTCACTTTCTTGCCTTTATTCATACAAGCACTGGGGTTACTAAGACTGGATTATACCTTTTGTACCGAACATTTGCAACCCTTAGAGGGTGATATCAAACTCTTTTAACTTCTCGGCTATCTGGTCGATGCTTTTATCCGAGATGTTCGGGACATCTGCCAGTTGATCGCGAGAGACGGTCGCCAAATCAGCGAGCGTATAAACGCCTCCCTCCTGAAGAGACTTTACGATACGCTGGGAAAGTCCCAGTTGGTCGACCGTAATACTGGAGGCCTCTCGGCCAGTGTCCGCGGACGACTCGACAGAGCTTTCTTCGCTGGCCTCTTGAATTGGTTGTTCGGAAACGACTTCTTCGTCGGTTAAAGCCTGAAACTGTTTTACTAAAATATCAGCAGCGTGCGTAATAGCCTCGTATGGCGTAATCGCTCCGTCTGTGGTGATTTCAAAAATTGCTTTGTTGTAATTGGTAACATCTCCCACACGGATATCCTCTACGGAATAGGAAACACGTTTCACCGGAGAATAGACCGAGTCAAGCGCAATAAGCCCAATTTCTCGGGGAAGATCGTGCTCGTCAGCTTTAACAAATCCAATTCCGCGCGTCACCGTAAGCTCCATTTCAACAGATTCAGACGGATCTGAAAGCGTAAGAATAGGGGCCTCGGGATTTACGACTTCCGCTTCACTTCCGGTTTCGATATCACCCGCCGTAACTTGCTTTTTGCCGGTCACCTGTAATTTGGCCGTTGCTTCGTCAACACCATGCAAACGGAATTTAACGGCTTTCAGATTTAAAGAAATGTCTACCACATCTTCGAGTACGTTGGGAATCGTGGAGAATTCGTGTTCCACTCCACTGATGCGGACGGACGAAATGGCTGTTCCGGGAAGACTGGACAGCATAACCCGACGCAAAGAGTTGGCGATGGTCACTCCATAGCCAGGGAACAACGGCTGAATTTCATACACAGCTGAATAATCCGCTTTTTGTTCAACGAGTTGCGGTTTGTTCGGGAGGGTGATATCCATACTCATAGGGGGAGGTGTTAACTTTATCGGGAGTAGAATTGCACCACCAGTGTCAGATCGAAATTCTGACTTTCTTGATCGGCATAGGGCGTACTCGTGATGGTAAAACTCGTCTCCTTGGGATTATATTCCATCCATGTAGGAATCTCCTGCGAATTGAGCTCTTCTTTTTGCGCGGCCAATGTTTTGTTGCGAAGGCCGGCCTCCGAAATACGAATGACATCTCCTTCCCGAACGGAATAACTCGGAATGGTTACAATTTCCCCATTTACCATAATATGACCATGAGAGATGAACTGTCTAGCCATGTCTCGAGTAACTGCCAACCCGGTACGAAAGACTACGTTATCAAGACGACGCTCCAGTAAGGAAAGCATAGCCGATGGCGTGGGCTCGCTCCTACGATTAGCTTCGTGGTAATACTCTCGGAACTGCTTTTCTTTTAAGCCGTAAATTTGGCGCACCTTCTGCTTTTCGAGCAACTGCTTTCCGTACTCCGAGCGATTGGCGCGCTTTCGCTTCGCGCCGTGCATACCAGGGGGCATCTGCAACTTCTCTTCCGTAACATTTATGTTCGGAAAGATTCGTTCTCCAAAGATTCGTGCTGTCTTAACTTTTTTACGCTGATACATGGCCTTGCAAATTACTTATACGCGTCGTGGTTTGGGAGATCGCGGTCCGTTATGAGGCACCGGCGTCATGTCTTTGATGGAAAGCACATTAAGACCAGCGCTCGCGAATCCGCGAACGGCCGCTTCACGCCCGGGACCTACTCCTTTGATGATTACTTTGACGTCCGTGAGTCCGGTTCGTCGTACTTTTTCGACCGCCGTCTTGGCAACAAGCGTCGCGGCATACGGGGTTGCTTTTTTTGCTCCCTTAAATCCGACATTGCCGGCTGAGGACCATCCTAATACATTTCCGGAAAGGTCGCACAGAGACACCATGGTATTATTGTACGTAGCAACTACGTACGCTGTACCCCGCGAGACCTTTTTCTTGGAAGAAGTCTCTCGAATGTTACTTAAGTTTACATCCGAAGTGGTTGATCCTTTTTGCGCTACACGCTTCTTTCCCATAACCTATATACTACTTACTTCTCAGCTACACGTGCCGAGCCTTTCTTTCTCCGTCGCGTTTGGCTGTTCGACTTTGTGCGCCCTGTCATTGGCAACCCTTTGCTGTGTCGGGTCCCCCGATATGAACCGATTTCTTTGAGTCGTTGGATGTTGTAGGAGATTTCTCGGCGCAAATCTCCTTCTATCTGATAATTTTTATCGATATATTCCTTAAGCGTGTTAATCTCTTCTTTGGTAAGTCCGGAGGCGTCGCGTTTATGGTCAATCTGAACGCTATTTAAAATTTCTTGCGCTCGGGAGTGGCCGATACCATAAATATGCGTTAGAGCTATATCGATGTTCTTATTTTCCGGAATGTTAACACCCGCAATACGAATCATACACGTCGATTATCCTTGCCGTTGTTTATGTTTGGGACTTGCCGAGCAAATAACCATCACTCGCCCTCGTCGACGGACGACTTTACAACTTCGACACCGTTTTTTTACTGAAGCTTGAACATGCATATTAATTGCGTCTGACAATTCTACCTTTCTCCATATTATAGGGACTCAACTCAAGCGTTACGTTGTCTCCGGGCAAAACTTTGATGTAATACATCCGCATTTTGCCTGAAAGGTGAGCGAGTACTTCTATACCATCTTCCGTTTCTACGCGGAACATAGTGTTTGGAAGTACTTCTGTGATCGTACCTTCTTTTTCGATGACTTGTTTACCGCTTTCTTGTCCCATAAGAAGCTGTTATTGATTATATGCGAGAGTCAATATCTTGTCAAGAAGATTATCATGTACAACTCAGGACGTCAAATATGCCGAAAATAAGATCTGAAATTTAGAATATAGAATTTGGAATAGTAGCACGTAGCGCGTAGCAGGTAGCAAGTGAATAGTATTTAGTAGTTAGTATTTGGTATTTAGAAGAAAATGTATTGATATATGCGCCTGACGGCGCGATATATAAGCTTTGCGGCTTGATATACAGTAGTAAGGTAACCTCCCTTCCCTCGATTTACTACGGGCACTTAAAAACCGGAGGTTTTTACGGAAGCCTATCGGCTTCCTATTTCCAGGGGACTGCCAATAGCAGTATCCCGCCGGCGGTGAAACGCTGCTCACGGGCACTTAAAAAGCACGTGGTGTTTCTTACGGCTTTCTATCGAAAAACTATTTTCAAGTTGGAATCTATACACGTATAAATAAAAGGAGGAAAACAGAATGTTGCTTCAGTGTCCGTAGTCAATCGAGACCGTGACAAATTGAAAAGAAGCTACATTCCTGTAGCCGGCTGGTGCTCTGTGAGGAATGTAGCTTCTTTGTTTGGTTTTCTCAAACTAATCTTGGGCCGTCTTAGGCGCCTGTTTGTTTTTGCCAAGGTGCAGGTGTGTTTTTTGTTTTTGTGTTATGTTATCAATTTGTTTTGGTTTTTGCTTTTTTCTGTCAAGACTAGCAGGAGAAATTCAACCACGAGCATTTGTTTTGGTTTGTATATACTCATGGTTGAATTGTCCAACCCTTCTTGCTCTTTTAGGATACCAAATGTGCCAACGATTCCCAACGTTAGTTATCCACATTTGAAGCATTTTGAAGAGCTTGCGGGATAAGATTTCCCTGCGCTGTCTTAGATGTTGACACCATCACCATATTTTGCGCGCCGGCCACGTCAATGGAGTTTAACTCATCGGTGTAATTGTAATAATAATTCGTAATGTCTTGGCCATTCGCAGAAATGGTTCGGGTATTAATCTGCGGATCGACTACAGTGCGTGAGGAGGTCTCTAACGCAAATTGACTCATATCGAACGGAATGTTCGCGGACCATTCTTCTACCAACGTTTCGGCATTGGAAGAGGACGTTTCAAGAATCATACCGAGTTTATACACGCCTTCTTGATTGTATGCCAGTAGCTGATACTCGTTGACGCTGTCTTGTAACGGCCCGTAAACCGTAATTTCCATGGCGGAGACGAGTTCGTCGCTGAAGGAAACGCGACTGCTGTTTTGCGTAAGAACGATTTCTACCCACTGACTATCAACCTCCGATAAGCTATCCAAAATGGCACGGCGAATATTGTCGCCCTCACTCATGCTCACTTGTACGACCTCCCCCGTAGCCACAATCTGATTGCCTTCTACTTGAGGCTGAGGTTCTGAAGGTTCGGATTCAGACGGGGAACTCCCCTCGGAAGAATTCTCTTCGTTTTGAGTGGTAGCGGTTTGGGTAGAATCTGAGGAAGAATTGAGATAGAAAAAGGTTCCGCCTCCGATAGCCAAGAGTACGAGTACCGCTAGAGTACCGATAAACCAGCCGGTTTTATAGAAGGGATTTGCTTCTTTTTCAGACTCAAACGCTACGCCTTGCTGAACGTTCTCTTCTTCTTTTTCTTCTTGTTTGCGCGCGTTTTCTAAATCTTTGAGCGGATCTTCCCCCTTCGGCGATCCTTTCATAGAACTTGATGTTTCTTCAACATCCTCATCGTCTAACAACGAAAGTTCCGTGTCTTTTATATCTTTACCCCTCTTGCCTCCTGTCTTCTTTTTCTGAGTCGGTTTAATCTCTTCGGGGTCAAGATCATCGATAGGGTCTTTTTTCTCTTTCTTTGCTTTCTTTTTTTCGGACACGGGATCTATCCCTGAGTCCTTCTTCGCTTTTACGTCTTCCGCTTTCGGAGCGGCGGCGCCGGCTTGAAGCTGTTCGTCTTCTTCATCTTCCATAATATTTCCCGACAGTCCAGAACTGTTTGACGAAGCTTGAGGTTTGTGACCCTCGCCTCCGTTTTTTCCTTCCAGACGCTTCAAGTCGGACGCTAACGTACGTAGCTCTCCGCTGTTTTGAGATGGTTTTTGTTTTTTTTCCGCCATTATGTTTAATGGTTACGATTGTAAGGTGAGGTCAAACTTGCCGTCTTCCGAGACTTTTTTGACTTTGACGCGAACTCTATCCCCATTATCAACGACATCTTCTACCTTGTCAACATGTTCGGACGAGAGTTCGGAAATATGCAAAAGTCCCACCTTATCCGGCATAACCTCCACAAATGCTCCGAAGTCGGTGGTGTTTACAACTTCCCCGTCAAATTCTTCGCCCACTTCAATCTCTTTGGTAAGGGATTTCACTCGTTCAATGGCCTCTTGCGCGGATTCGGGAGATTCAGCGGTTACGTATACTTGACCGTCATCTTCGATATCAATTTTGACTCCCGTTTCGGAGATAAGCTTGTTGATGGTTTTACCTCCGGGACCGATGACATCACCGATCTTTTCCTGATCTATCGTTAACATAGAAATTTTCGGCGCATGCTCGGAAACATTGCTGCGCGCTCCGGAGATGACGTTGTCGAGTACGTCAAGAATATCGTGGCGCGCGTCTTTCGCGTTCATGAGCGCCTCTTGAAACATATGCGGAGTCAGTCCTTTTCCTTTCACATCCATCTGAAGGGCGGTGATACCACTTCGTGTGCCAGCAATTTTCAGATCCATTTCCCCGTACTTGTCTTCCGGGCCTTGGATGTCGGTTAATAGTTGGTAATTGCCCGCTTCGTCTTCCACAATACCAATGGCAATCCCGGCTGCCGGCTCTTTAATCGGCACTCCGGCTCGCATCATCGCCATGCTCGAAGAGCATACACTGGCCATGGAAGAAGACCCGTTAGACTCCAAAATCTCACTTACCACGCGAATCGTGTACGGAAATTCTTCCACACTCGGAATTAACGGATCAAGCGCTTTTTCGGCCAGCGCTCCGTGCCCGATTTCACGTCGACTCGGGGCTCGCATCGGCTTCACTTCCCCCACCGAGAAAGGAGGGAAATTATAGTGATGCATGAACCGCTTCTTATACTCTTCTTCCATCTCGTCAATAATCTGGGATTCTCCGGGAGCTCCCAAGGTAACGATAGAAAGAGACTGCGTCTGTCCTCGAGTAAAGATCGAGGCTCCGTGTGTGCGCGGCAAAATGTCGATTTCGCCCGATAACGAACGTACTTCATGTACATCTCGCCCGTCCGGTCGAGCTCCATCTTCTAAGACGCGCTCTTTGTAGCGCTTTTCCGCTTCTTCGTCGAGGATGGCTTCCAAACGGTCTTTGTCTACCTCTACTTCTTCTAAAATTTCGGCTTTAAGCGCTTTATGCGCCGCTTGCGTCTCGGTTTTTGTCCCAAAAATAAGACGGTCTAACCGTCCTTCGAGCCGCTTACGGATAGCCGTGTCTTCTTCAGTGTCCGTCACTAACGGTACCTCACGGGGCTCGGGTGCCACTTCGGATCCAATGGTATCTTGAAAGGAATTCAGTTCTTTTAACAGGGAAGAAGCCGCGCCAATTCCTTCGGCAACTTCAGCATTCGGCAAAAAATTGGCCGAGCCATCAAGCATAATCATGCGCCCCTGCCGAGAAAGTCCGACAAAAAGATCAAGCTTCCCTTCCTCGCGTTGGTCATAGCTGGGGTTGAGGACGAGACGATCACGCACTTTTCCGACACGAATACCGGCGACCGGCCCGTGCCACGGAATATCCGAGGTGAGCAACGCCACAGAGGCACCCAAGAGCGCGGGCACATCCGGGTCATTCACCCCATCCGCGGACAGAACGGTAATAACGATTTGTACTTGATTGCGAAGTCCCTCTGGAAAAAAGGGGCGAATGGTCCGATCGACCAAACGCCCGGTAAGCACCGATTCTTCACTCGGTTTTCCTTCTCGTTTAATGAAGCGGCTTCCCTTAATTTTGCCTGCGGCGTAAAACCGCTCTTCAAAATCGACAAAAAGCGGGAGGAAATCTTGCCCCTCTTCCGGTTCGTCCTTCATCACAGCAGTCACCAAGACCGTAGTCTCTCCCAGAGTTACCAACGCGGAACCGTCCGCCTGTGAGGCAAGTCGTCCGGACTCCACGCGAAGCTCCGTTCCTCCTAAATGATATGTGAATGTTTGATATTCCATGATGTCAAAGACTAGTTTGGTGTTGTGTTTTCCCCTCGAGTACCGCGCTTACGCTCGCAGATTTAACGCCTTTACGACTTCATCGTACTTGGCGCGATCCGTACGCTTCAAATACGCGAGCAACTTTTTACGTTGGGAAATAATATTAATCAGACCGCGACGGGAGTGCCCGTCTTTCTTATTCTGTTGTAAATGACGCGTGAGATTTTTAACGCGTTCAGTCATGATCGCAATTTGAACCGGCGTGGAACCGGTGTCCTCTTCGTGAAGGTTATACGTCTCGATGACTGCTGATTTATCAATATCTGCTGGCATAAGGAGGGGCGAAATTACTTTTTACTGACATGGCTTTTCTCAAGCATAGCATGTCTCGCAAATATGTGCAAGGAAACGCAGAATACCCGTTAGACTACAACAGATCGCTCTCAATCAATCGATGATTACTGCTCTTTCGTCTGCTTAAGCTCACACTCGTTTTCCAAAAAGGCGTTATACGCCCTTACATCTTTGTTATATGTTTGCCGCATATCCTCAAATTCCTCCTTCTGTTGCGAATAGGTATCCTTTTTTTGATGATAAGAGTCTAAGAGCTGATTATACGCTTTCACCTCTTGTTCGGAACTGCGATCGACGTCCGTGTTATCAAGGCGTTGTTGCAACTCTTGAAGTTCTTGACCTAACTGCTTCACTTCCTCTCGTTTTTGAGACACCGTTTCTTCCTCTATCTCAGGGTTCAAGCGCTCTAACTGCTCTTCTTGCGACACTGGACACTCAAACACCTTCACGTTGCCTTCTGGCCCCGAAGACGTAACTTCAAATGTCATGCGATCCTTATAGATCGCGCGTACGCCCCATATGGAAAACCCGATCACGAGAAGCAAAACTGCCGTCAAACTCATAATTACTAGGTCCTTTTTCGTTGTGCCGCTTTCTTCTTTGTCTTTTGGTTGCGGTTGTTGCTCAACTTTCTTCTCGTGTTCTGTTTTCAGAGCCTCCGGATCCACCTCATGCACCTCAGGATCAAAAGCATACGGTTTTTGATGGTTGTCATTCTCCTCTGAGGAAGACATGTAAAGAGAATTTACGTGTTCATGGTACCGAGGAGAGGACTTGAACCTCCACGCCGCAAAGGGCACATGCTCCTAAGGCATGCGCGTCTACCAATTCCGCCACCTCGGCATTGTTTTAAAATGGCATATTTGCTTCTCCATTTGCAAGGGTTTGTCTTACGCAAACACCGCATTCAATNNNAATCGCATAAAAATGGGGCTAAAATGGTTGACACAGCCCCGCCTATATGGTAGAATTAAGCGTTCCTTAAGATGGGACTGTATGTGGTCAGAGTGTGCGACTATACGCGTGCGCTCGGAGGTGTCTGTACGCGAATGTGTTTAAGGAACACCGTCCCTAGGATGTTATCGATGAATATCGTGCACGTTGGTGTCTCTCTATTGATGCTGATGTCTGCTCAAGTTGCCGCCGACGACACCACGAAGGATACTTCTTCCGTTTCCCCCGAAAAGCCGCAAGTCGCGGTATTCGAGGGACACAATCCGGTCAAGACCGAGATTACTTCTCGTGAACAAGAGAACGAGCAGAAGCAGGAACGGAAGAACGAACGAAAACGAGTAAAGCGTGTTCATACTGTCGAGAAGGTCCGTATTCCGCAGAAGAAGGTTATCGAGATCGGACGCCAAATGGCAAAGCAACGTGGGTGGACGGGTCGCCAATGGCAGGCTCTCTACCAGCTTTGGCAGAAGGAGTCCGGCTGGAACCCCAATGCGGTAAACCCCTCCAGTGGGGCGTACGGTATTCCGCAGGCACTTCCGGGTGGCAAAATGCGTAGCGTCGGCTCTGACTGGCGCAACAACCCCCGAACCCAGATTGCATGGGGTATGAACTACATTGCAAGTCGGTATGGTAGTCCGTTGAAGGCGTGGCAACACAGCCAAGCCAACAACTGGTACTAAACCGCTTCTCGGCTCCCGAGTCTCGTCCGTTGTGACGGGCTCGGGAGTTCTATTTACCACGGGCACTTCGATTTACTACGGTCACTGAAAAAACATACATGTTTTTTCCGGAGCTCTCACGAGCTCCTATTTTCGGGGGACTGCCAGTAGCTACTCTGGTTCTGGCGTTGAACGTTTTACTACGAGCACTGAAGAAACATTCTGATTTTGCGGCCTCCTGACGGAGGCCTATTTTCGTTGGGACTGCCGTTAGCAACTCTTTTTCTGGCGTTGAACGTTCCCCACGATCACGGAAGAAACCTTCAGGTTTCGCTAAATACTA
>PXOY01000032.1 GCA_003021915.1 Parcubacteria group bacterium SW_4_49_11 | reverse complement strand
GAACCAATCTGTGTTTTGATATTCGCATATACGCGTATTATAACACATCACATACACCCCCTGAGAAGAGCACGCGTTACCCTATATTGATCGCGGTTGTATTGTTTGAGATGCTTTCTCAACTGCTTTTTGACGACTCTTTCGGTTTTGAACCGCCTCTTCGGCTTTTTGTTTGGCGTTGGCTTTTTGTTCGCTGGCCCTCTTTCGCGCTTTACGAGCAATTTTATCTCCATTCTTTACCTGATCTTTGAGCGCTTCAATTTCCGCCTCTACCGGTTGAAAGTTCTGTCGTTCCTGACGAAGTTCCCATAAATCATAAATAGCCGAAACGGTATAAAGCGGAACAACATTGAGCAAAGGAATCAGCTCAAAAATGTTTTTGATGATCATGCGCATCACGGCTTTTGCGAACATCCCTTTTACTTTATCGAGCTTTTGGCGAAAGAACACATCTAGTTGTTCTCCCTTTCGGGCTATCCCCGCGACCACGCGCTCGAGGACGGAAGCCTGCTGACGAAGAGCTTTAATTTGAGCTTGTTTTTCTTTGGCGTATCTTTCCACTTCGTTTGCGGTATGAAGGTAACGAAACAGGAACATGGTGAAAATGACAGCCATTTGAATGAGTTTTCCGAAAAAAAACGCGATGAAAAAACCCGCGCCACTGAGATATCCCACAAAAGTAAAGATCTGTACGATAAAGTCCATAAAAAGGGCCAACGCCAAATTGGCATACAGATATTTTCCTTCTAATTTATTCTCCATGGAATATTTCATAGAAGAGGATGATTCGTTTCTTTCAGTGTAGCATATGATGTGCGAATTTCGAATTTGGAATATTGACAGACTGTGTACTTTTGACGCACGTGGGGTATAACCGCTAAGATGACAGTATATGAGCAATGTTGATTTTCTTGATCTGGCCCGCAAAGAACACGAACGCCAAGAACAAACCTTGCGCCTTATCCCTTCGGAAAATTACGCTCCGGACGCAGTGTTGCACCTTTTGGGATCAGCCCTTACCAATAAATACAGCGAAGGGTATCCGGGCAAGCGATATTATGAGGGACAAACCTATATCGACCGCATTGAAACCGCGACCATTGAGCTTGCCAAAGAACTTTTTGAAGTCCCGTACGCCAACGTGCAAGCCTACTCCGGAAGCCCCGCGAATATGGCAGTGTATGGCGCGCTCGCCTCTCCCGGCGACACAATCATGGGCCTCTCGCTGGACGCGGGCGGGCATCTTACCCACGGCCATCACGCCAGTCTCACCGGTAAGTGGTTTCAGTCCGTGCCGTATGGGCTTGATCCGGAGACGCTTCACATTGACTACGAGGATTTAGAGCGCCAAGCACGCGAACATCGACCCCAAATCATTATTTCGGGGATTAGCGCGTATCCTCGCGAAGTGGACTTTGAACGCATTGGGCGAATCGCGCGGGAAGTAGGAGCGTATCACGTGGCCGATGTGTCTCACATTTCCGGTTTGGTGGCACGCGATCTCCATCAAAATCCGGTTCCGCACGCTGATGTCATTACTACCACCACCCACAAAATGCTTCGGGGGCCGCGCGGCGCGCTCATCCTCTCCCATGACGAAGAGATTGCCAAACGAATCAATAAAACTGTCTTTCCCGGCCTGCAAGGCGGACCGCATATGAATAACATCGCGGGTATCGGCTACACCTTACAACAGGCCCGAACCGATGACTTCCTTACTTACGTCAAGCAGATCCGAGCAAACACCGATGCCTTGGCCGATGCTCTTCACACCGAAGGGTTCAATCTTGTCACCGGTGGTTCGGACAATCACCTATTACTTCTCGATCTGCGAGAAAGCGAGGTGGATGGAGCACGTCTCAGCGAAGCCCTCATGAAGGCGAATATCTCCACCAACAAAAACAGTATTCCCTTTGATGACGCCTCGCCCGCACATCCGAACGGTCTGCGCGTCGGAACACCCGCGGTTACCACCCTCGGGATGACCGAAGACGATATGCCCGAAATCGCTCGCCTCATGCGCGACGTAGCTACCCACCCCCAGGACGCTCACCGCTTAGAGCAAATCGGCGAGGAAGTGAAGATGATGACACAGCAATTTCTCGAATAAGTACAAGCGTATGACCTATCTGTACGGACGACCGGTTCAGGAACAGATCCTCACCGGCCTCCACAACGAGTGGGCAACCTCTGCTATCACGCCGCATCTCCGGGTCTTGATGGTTGGGGACAACAGAGCCTCCGAATCCTATATCGCGCACAAACGTCACGTTATACAAAACCTCGGGGGTGAGCTCAGCGTCACCCGCTTTTCAGAACAAGACGATGAGAAAGAAGTCATCGAGACCATTAAGGCATACAACACCGATACGAATATTGACGGTATTCTTTTGCAATTACCTGTGCCGAGCGCGTATAACACGTCCACACTTCTTAACACGATTTCCACGGATAAAGACGTAGATGGCTTAGCCGCCGGTAATTTGGGGCGCTTGTTCTACGCCGAGAATCATAGTCAGTTTAAACCGGCGACGGTCCAAGCGGTGCTCGAACTTCTCGCATATTACCAGGTTAGTCTAAAATCTCGTCACGTGGTCTTAGTCGGCGCCGGACTCCTCGTGAATCAACCGCTCTATCATATCTTGATTGCGCGCGGAGCAAGCGTGACAACCGTTCACCAAGACACCCCGGATATCAAACCGTTCACCCAACACGGGGATCTTCTCATTACCGCCACCGGCCAAGCCGGGCTCATCACTGCAGATCATATCAAGGAAGGTGCGACGGTGATTGACGTGGGGTTCAGTCATGACAGTCACGGCCGTGTGGTGGGAGATGTAGACGCCGAGGAAGTTCGATCCAAAGCCGGCGCGCTCTCCCCGGTTCCGGGCGGTGTGGGACCGGTTACGGTTGCGTGTCTTGCGCACAATGTATTTCGCGCCGCAAAGCTCAACTCCCTGCCGAACTCCTAAAGACTGACGAGACAGGCCTACCGATTCATCGCCGCTCGCACAAAACCCTTGAATATCGGGTGGGGTTTTAACGGGCGCGACAAAAACTCCGGATGAAACTGCGTGCCAATAAAGAACGGATGATCGGGAATTTCCACGATTTCGAGTAAATCCCAGTCGGGGTTATGTCCCGGAAAGACCAGCCCTGCCTCCTCGAGTTGGGTTCGATAGGCGTTGTTTACTTCGTACCGATGCCGATGACGTTCCGATACATGCGCCTGCTGATACAGCCTGCGCGTGAGCGTGCGCGACGCAATATCACAGGAATACGCGCCTAAGCGCATGGTGCCGCCGAGTTGTCCCTTTTTGACGATCTGCTCCTGCTCGG
The DNA here is from genome assembly GCA_003021915.1 of Parcubacteria group bacterium SW_4_49_11. GTDB lineage: Bacteria > Patescibacteriota > Minisyncoccia > SW-4-49-11 > SW-4-49-11 > SW-4-49-11. The sequence continues at coordinate 7,176 of PXOY01000032.1, read as the reverse complement.
GCATGACATCAATCACCGGGTCACTCGTGCGTGGATTAACTTCCGTGGTATGAGCGTTGGCCATTCCTACTACATGGCGCGCAAATTCGATAATACCTAACTGCATACCATAACAAAGCCCCAAGTACGGAATCTTCTGCTCCCTGATAATCTGAATCGCTTTGAGCTTTCCTTCAATACCGCGCGAGCCGAATCCACCGGGTACAATAATTCCGTCGTACATTTGCAGATCCATCAGGGTGGCATCTTCCTCTTCAAATTCTTCGCTGTTGAGCCACTCGATCTGAGGCGTAACGTTATGCCGCGCGCAGGCGTGTTTGATAGCTTCAATAACCGAAATATACGAATCTCCCACCGTATAATCTCCGGAATTGAAATACTTGCCGACAATCCCCAAACGCACCTGCTGTTTATCTTTCTTACTGTTGGTTACGTACCGCTTCCACGCCGCTAAATCTTGTGATCCGGACGAAAGACTCAGCGCATTGAGGACGCGTTCGGAAAGTTTGTCTTCCTCAAAAATCAACGGCACCTCGTAAATACTGCTACTATCCGGCGCTGATACGACGCGATCAGGCTGCACATTGCAAAGGGTGGCCAACTTCGATTTCCGCACTTCGTCAAGCGGCTTTTCCGACCGGCCAATAATAAAATCAGCCTGCAAGCCAGATCCATTCAATGTGCGTGAGGCGTGTTGCGTGGGTTTGGTTTTCATTTCTCCGAGCATCGACGGGACCGGCAAATAACTGGTGAGCATGATCATCGTATCTGTCGGCGCTTCCAGCCGCATCATACGGGCCGCTTCCAAATACAGAAGGTTCTCATACTCCCCGACTGTACCGCCAACTTCTATCAAGGTAATACGCGCCTCGTTTTCAGATTGAGCGCGTTTGATACGTCCGATGACTTCGTTCGGAATATCCGGCACAACCTGCACGCACTGACCTTTGTACCCCATCTGTCGTTCCCGTTCAATCACCGTCTGATACACCATGCCCGTGGTCATGTAGTTAATGGACGGGAGGCTTTGATTCAAAAAGCGCTCGTAATTGCCCATATCCTGATCACACTCCAGACCACTATCAAGTACAAACACTTCTCCGTGCTCTACGGGATTCATGGTCCCGGCATCCACGTTGACATAGGGGTCTATTTTAATGATGGTTACGGTATAACCCCGCTGTTGTAATAACAGCCCTAACGACGAGGTGGCGATACCTTTGCCGAGGCCGGACATGACTCCGCCCACCACAAAAATGTATTTGGGAGAATTTGTCTTTGAACGTCGCGTTTGGCGTCGTTTATTGCGCTCCTTGGACATGAAGCGTTATGTCTAGTTGGTCTGTTTCCAGTTTTACGTTCGCTGTATGCGTGCCCGTATGTTCGATGGGACTCATCTCAATCATGTCTTCCTCGACCGGGAATCCCTCCTCTTGCAAAGCTTCTGTCACGTCACGCGAACGGATCGATCCGTAGAGATGGCCGTTCTCATCCGCCGAACGCGTGAATGTCATCTCATACCCGCGGAGGCTCTCCGCCATGTTCCGGAGTGTCTGTTGCCGCTCGGCTCGTTCTTGCTCTCGCTGCGCCCTCAACGCCTCGGCATGCTCCACTGCGGACTCACTCGCGTAGTTGGCAAACCCTTGAGGAATCAGATAATTTCGGGCATAGCCGTCCGCCACTTCCACAATATCCCCTTTGTTACCTACATTCACGACGTTATCGAGTAATACAATCCGCATAAATACCCATTTAATCTCTCTAAAAACTGCTTATCATTCTCGCAAGAAACACGGTTTCTGTCAACTTTCGTATTACCACGCGCACTTCGAATTACCACGGTCACTTAAAAACCTCCGGTTTTTACGGAAGCCTGACGGCTTCCTATTTCCAGGGGACTGCCAATAGCTCTTCTTTTTCTGGCGTTGAACGTTTCCCCGGGCACTGAAGAAACCTTGGGTTTCTTCCGGCTTCTTTGCAGAGGCCTATTTTCCGACAAAGGGACTGCATTTTAGCAACGAATCCTCCCTTCCCTTCGGGCTTTCCCTCCTTTAAAAAGGAGGGAAACACAGCAAGGTACACGTACATGGTCACGTGTCAGTAGCAAAGTACAACCATATATCGCGCCGCCAGGCGCATATATCCATCGTATACCAATCCATTTTCTTCTAAATACCAAATACTAACTACTAAATACTATTCACTTGCTACCTGCTACTTACTACATGCTACTCATCGCATCTGGCTTCAGGCTTCTCATACTACGGCCACGGCTCGCCGTCCATGTACAACTGTTGCAGGACAGCATTTCCAAACCGATCCACCTTTACCGTAACTTCCGCATTGTCCAGATCTATATTGTCCAGATTTGTACTTCCTCTCCCACTTCCTTCCGGAATAAAGTATTGCTCTATACCGTATTCAACACTGATACTCCTCGCAAATTCTTCGTTTTGTAACACTCTCCTCCCCGAAGACGTAGTACGTGAAACCGGACGCATGCCACTTTTTACCACCCCTTTTATACTCAATTGATCAGATGGTCGTGAGGGAGTTACCTTAATCGCTTTCCAGGTATCATCCGAAGATTCTTGCTCCAAATGGACAAAGACGGTGTCTCCTCCCTCAAGACGATCCGGGGCTTGTATTTTCTCGCCCTCTATGCGGGAAATGGAATATCGTAAATCCATATAGTCTCCCCGAAGCGGCGAGCGCGGATCCATCGGCGCCACCTCCAAACGAATTGTAGTCCCACTTTGGACCGTAAAGATCTGCTTTCCAAGTAACGCTCCCAGGAGCGCCACTTGAATAAGTACGGCAATCGCTAATATGAGAAGAGGACGTTCGCGGATATTCATGCTCCTTCGTTAGTTGATTCAATCATCGAGCGTCGGAAACGTTCCACACCGTACCCCACCGCTAACAGTAAGAGACCGCCGACGATAAAGATAACCCCGGAATTAAACAGTGTCGAGCTCCAGGAAATATACGTAATCAACACCCACAGAATCAAAAATATCGCTCCCAAATTAATCAGTCGTTTTTCTTGGCGTTGTCCGCCGAGCAGAATAGCGCCGAGAATCACACCCAGCGCAAGAACATTGAAAATGATCTTAAGCACCTCTGGATCGACTACCTCCTCAGCGTCGGGCGGTTGTCCGAGTACACCCATCAAAACCCACCAAACAATAAAGATACCTAATCCGATGCCTTCCGTTATACGCATTGTCTGAGACCTCACCAACTGAAACGCTATGGATATGCCGACAAGGACCCCAACTCCGATCACGATGCTCCACGTATACGGAGACATCTCAAAATACACCTCAATCACCGCCTCGACTATCGGCAAGCCGCTCACTACTAAAGCCGAAACCCCTATACCCAGAATACCGATATGCATAAACGTATCCGCCATCCGTTTCATTCGCGCTTCGTACTCGGACACCTGTCGTCCCACCACGTACATCAACGTAAATAACACCACCGTCCCTATTATAGTGGCGAGCTCTAACGAGTCTTGCGGATCAAATGTATCACTTGCCGGCAAACGTTCGGCCTGTTCATTCGTAAATTGCATCCACGTCGGAATCAACCACAAAACGCCCCACACGACACCATACCCGAAGCGCAGCCAAATCGCGGTTCCAATGGTCACGGCCGAAATGAGCGCCAACGTAAGAGAAAGCGTCCCCTCTCCGTCAAAAACTGTGACAATGCTCACCAAGAGTAACCCAGGAAAAAAGAGAAATAGGAGCTGAGCAGTCGCTTTTTTTTGAGATAAAAACGGATGAATAGCAACATTGCCTTTCAGGAAAAACCGCCAAACAACATATACAATTCCGCCGAGAATAAGCAGAGCAACCAGGAGTACTCCAAGAAAATACAAGATGATGTCATCCCCGATACCAAAGTACATACCTAAAACGTTTGTTTATCTTCCGGCGGCAACTCACTTTGCAACCACCACACACTTCCTCCCACAGCAACGGTTAACGCGACCGGCAATATATTCATAAACATAAGATAGCCATCCGTTTCGTCCGCCACCAACATCATACCTCCAACCGTACTACAGAACAAAAGAATCAACGTCATATAGAGAATCGGATAGACCCGCGTGGCCATGCCGACGACCAAGCTACCAAGCGTCCACAGCATAAATCCGCTCGGCCATTCTATCTGTAGATTATAGATCTGACCGATGAGAAATATGCCAGCTCCAAACACAATATTCCCGAGAAGTAACAGCGCGTCGCCGGTGTACACCATGTCTTTACGAAAGCGCGTGTATCCGCCGGCACTATACGCTCCGAGCATGCCAATAAAAATAAACGTCAGTCTCAGAGTATCGCTTGTTTCTTGCCAGTTGGCGGCTACCAACGAAATCACTCCGGCTCCTACTAACACCGCGCCCAAAATAGACACAATTTCTAAAAAATTGAATCCGTTGTCTTCATCCTCTGGTTGTCCTTCCTTCTTTGAAGGTGACTCTGAGTTTTTTTGCGGCTCTTCAGCGGTCTCTTGTGAAGGCTCTCCTTCCGCCTGTTTGACAATCTCCTGAATGGTCTCCACGTCGTAGTCATATTCCAAAAGTTTGGAAAAAATAGCCTCTTTACTCGCCCCTTCTTCCAATTTTGTGCGAATACGATCGACGAGCTGTGTGCTATCCATACACTTTTTTCAGATTTTTTACAGTATACCACATCTCCCTCTCAATAGAGAATAGGTAGAGGCCATTCCAGAATTCTTATACTCACTATATATCTCGGGGTATGGCTTCTATGAACGAACCTGGGTATGGGTGGGTAGGCATTGTGCAGTGAATATAAGCCATATCCCGAGATTATGCCTCGTACTTCACAGTAACCGAACGTATATTTTTGAGATGACTTCTAATTGTTTCCCAACGTATATCCTCGAGTATCAAAACATGGTACTTCCTAACAGAAGTTTGGTGAGGAACAGAATAATCGGTTGCCCGATAAGCAAAAACACGAGAAGTCCTACAGGAAGCGCCCACATTCCCAAGCTTTCCAAACTACGAAGGCCATTCGCGATCGGGCTTTGCGGAGGAACCAAGGCTTGCAAAACCTCCGCACCATCCAGCGGCGGTATTGGAAGAGAATTCAACACCGCCAAGGCCAAATTGATCATAACGACCGCTCCAAAGAGCGGACCCAATTCCGGAGACACCACTTCCGTGCTCAAACCGACGCGAAAGAGCAAAGCAAGCACCACGGCTATGATGAGGTTCGAGGCCGGTCCCGCCGCCGCTGCCAACGCCGGTCCCCATTTTTGATTGGAGAAGAGCCACGGATTGTACGGCACAGGTTTAGCCCATCCGACCGCGAACCCTCCTCCACTGGTTAATAGAAGCAATGCCGGTAACAATAACGAGCCAAACGGATCAATATGCTTTATGGGGTTGAACGTCAATCGTCCCCTGCGCTTGGCCGTTTCGTCACCGAAGTATAGGGCCATGGCCCCATGAGAAATTTCATGCACCATAACCGAAAAAATGAGTACGATAATCCCAAAAATCGGGAGAATAGATTCCATATGGTTGACGGCTTCTTGGCTTATATACTAAACTTGACTATATCATATTCGGCAATTCTTGCCAACGAGTCTTAATTAGCTTTCCGTATGGCGCGTAAGTGCGAACTCAATTACTGCAAAAAATCCAACCACACCATCATGCGACGCAAACTTCTGCGTGGAAACTACAACCCCGTGGGCGAGAAAACCCAGCGCCCGAACGTACAAAAATTCTCTATGCCGGACGGGAAAAAAGTGATGGCCTGTACCCAATGCATCCGCGCGTTTGAAAAACATCAAACAACGGAGTAGTCGAGAAGCCGGAATCCCGAAGCCTGAAGCCTGAGAACTGCAGTAACAAGTTAATAGTATTTAGAACGCATCTCAAAAATCCTTTATTACTTATCAGAATACTTTATAATAAGGTAACCTCCATTCCCTAACGGGTATTTCCTCCTTAAAAGGAGGAAAACACAACGGTATATCGCGCCGCTAGGCACATGTATCAACCGTATATCACCAAATTCCACATTCTAAATACCAAATACTAAATTCTAGATGCTACTCATCGCATCTGGCTTCCGGCTTCCGGCTTCTGGCTTCTCTCCTTTTTGCTACTTCTATTCCAAATTCTAACTGCGAAATTCTGTCTGCATATTTCCCAATTCAATCGCCGTTTTCGCCCACTCGGGCCCGTGATTATGCGATCCCTCACTTCGTTCGCGCGCTTGCTCTTCATTCAGACATGTCAGCACACCAAATACCACCGGTATACCGGTCTGTAGGCTGACGGTGGTTAAGCCGTTTGAGACCGCGTTCGCGAGATACTCGAAGTGCGGCGTACTCCCCTGAATTAAACACCCAATTGCAAGCACCACATCTACTTCATGCGTGTTGATAAGAGACTGTGTCATCCACGGAAGCTCGAAGGAACCGGGCACCTCTCGCTTTCTCATGTGGTCATGCGGTACCCCGTAATCACTGAACGTGGCAACCGCACCGGTGTACAAATTATGCGTTATATCGCCGTTCCATCGCGCGCGCACGATCCCCACATGCACGTTTTCCCCGTTTAGTTCGTTAAAAATGGCATATTTGCTCATAGATGACGTAGGTTACCATTGTTCTTCGAGCGTATACTCGTGTACCGCTTTTTCGTAGTTTTGAAGCGGCGGACGTTTCGTATTCCGAAGCAGAGAATATTGCGGCCTCGGAGCCGGCGTAGGGAACGCACTCGAATCCACCGGCGCCACGTAGACGGGAGATCCCAGCATGGTTACCGTAGTTTGGGCGAGGTCGTATTTGGTAATACCCGCCTCGGTCGGCGTGCTATTGGTCAAATGATAAACCCCATGCGGGGCTTCTTCTCGGATCATATCCAGCACGGCATGGACCAGATCGCGCGTGTACGTGGGATTTCCGTGCTGATCATTTACCACGCGGATCGTATCTTCTTCGCCGCTGAGTGCTTTTTGACGTATCTTCTGAATAAAATTCTTACCATGCTTCCCAAATACCCATGAAGTGCGAATCAGATAGTAGAACGGATCCGTCTCTATAACGTACTCTTCGCCCCGACGTTTGCTCCTCCCGTAGGTGTTGACCGGGTCTTCGGGGGTTTGGTCTTCGGTGTAT
>PXOY01000031.1:4599-5365 GCA_003021915.1 Parcubacteria group bacterium SW_4_49_11 | reverse complement strand
TGGAAGAAACATTAGAAGAGCAATTGCACCAAATTGATCGCGCGCTCCAGCGTATTGAAGACGGAACATATGGCGTGTGTCAAAAAACGGGGCAGGAGAAAAGCGAGGAGCGACTCGAGGCGTATCCGGAAGCCGAAGAAGCTATCGCATCCGTTTCGTAAAGGTCAACGCTCGTCATGTATGCGTAAATTAAGTCGAGTACATACCACGTCTAAGTATGCGGCCCAGCCCGAACAAAGCATGTTTTGGCGGAGCCTTTCCATTTTTATAGGCTCTGCTGTTTTAATGGTAGCGGTATTCGGCGGCTCAATCGCGGGATTGTTCGCGTACTTTGCTCAAGATTTGCCCCAAGTGGTGAACGTGGACGACAGGCAATTGTCGCAGTCCACCAAAATTTATGATCGTACGGGAGAGACGCTTCTTTACAAAATTAGCGGAGAAAAGACGCGCACCGTGGTCGAAAAAGATGAAATATCGCCGATTGTACGGAAAGCGTTTATGGCCGCCGAAGATGATCAATTTTACGAACATTGGGGAATTCAGCCACGAGCTATCGCGCGCGCGGCATTGGTTAATATTCGGGAAGGACAGACCGTTCAAGGCGGTTCAACCATTACGCAACAGTTTGTAAAGAATGCGCTTTTAACGGATGATAGAACGTACGTGCGGAAGCTGAAAGAAGCTATCCTTTCGGTCCAATTGGAACTTCGCTACAGCAAAGACGAGATTTTTACGATGTATCTTAATGAAATTCCGTTTGGCTCCA
>PXOY01000031.1:0-4483 GCA_003021915.1 Parcubacteria group bacterium SW_4_49_11 | reverse complement strand
CTCCCCGTATGGATCGAATCGGGATGCTCTGAGAAACCGTCAAGAAGATACGCTGAAACGCATGAAGAACCAAGGATTTATTACCGAAGGGCGGTTGCAACAAAGCCTCGCGAAAGAAATCAACGTGGCAGCGTTTGATCAAAATATTAAAGCACCGCATTTCGTCTTTCATGTGCGTGACGTTCTGCGGGAAAAGTTAGGGAGTGAACGTTTGCAACAGGGTGGACTGCACGTACGTACCTCACTCAATTACGACCTCCAGCAGAAAGCAAAGAAGATTGTAAAAAACCATGTGCAAGAAGAAGTCCAGGCGTATGGGGGCAACAACGGAGCCCTGGCCGCCGTGGATCCGGCCAACGGGCAGATCCTCACGTTAGTGGGATCTCGTGATTACTATGACGAACAGATTGACGGAGAGGTTAATATTATGACCAGCCTGCAGTCACCTGGATCCTCTATGAAACCGTTCGTATACGCATCCGCTTTTGAAAAAGGGTATAATCCGCAAACACGGCTTTTTGACCTTCCGACCGATTTTGGAAATTATACGCCGGAAAATTTTGACGGTCAGTATCGCGGACCGGTGAATATTTCCACGGCAATCACGCGCTCCCTTAATATCCCCGCCGTAAAAGCGCTTCATTTGACCGGTATGGGAGACTTCTTTTCGTTAGCTCGCAATCTCGGTATTGAAAATTACACCTCTGAGACGATGCGGCGTTCTAAGTTATCCGCTGCCATCGGAGGCGCTAATCTGCGCCCGCTGGAAGAAGTGGGAGCCTACGCGACGTTGGCTGATGGCGGAAAACATGACCCGGTTACGCCCATTGTGTTTGTGGAGAATAACGAGAAAGAAAAGCTGGAAGAATTTGAAGAAGACAACAAACAAGAAGACCAGGTTCTGGAACGTCAAGCGGCGTTACAGATAACCGAAGTGTTATCAGAAGGATCACCCGTTCCGTCCAGTATGCGTATTGATGGGGTAGACGTCGCCTCCAAGACGGGAACAAGTCAGAATTTCCGCGATTCCCTTACCATGGGATATACTACAAATTTGGCCGCCGGCGTGTGGACGGGCAATAATTCCAACGATCCGATGGCCAATGGAGCGTATGGATCGGATGTAGCCGCTCCTATGTGGAAAGATTTCATGACTACGGCGCTTGAGACCATTGATGATACTTCGCCCGGCGAATTTCAGGAGCCGAAACCGGTGAAAACCGACAAACCGATGCTCGGAGGTGACCATGTGTTTGATGAAACGGTGAAGATTAATCGCATCACCGGTAAACGCGCGAATGAACACACGCCGCCTGGCTTAGTTCGGGAAAGAACGTACAAGCAAGTGCACAGCATTCTCTACTACGTAAATAAGAAGAACCCGCTGGGCCCCATTCCGAGAAACCCGGAGTATGACCCGCAGTACAAGCATTGGGAACCGCCCGTTCAAAATTGGGCGCAGGACCAAGATTTCTCTTTGGGAACTCCTCCCAGAGAAACAGACAATGAGTATCAGGACTCAAACGACCCTTCGGTCTCCATTACGAACCGTTCCGACGGATTCAACATTGATGGGAACCAAAACTCAACCTTTAAGATCAAAACGTCTGTTTCGGCGAAAGAGGACATAGAAAAGGTGGAATTTTTAATCGACGGAAGTGTGACGAAAACGGTGAATAGCTCGTCGTTTAACGCCAATCTCCAAACGCCCGGTAAAGGAGCGCATACGCTGACCGTCCGCGCCTACGACACCATACTCGATCGCAACGAGGTAACCTTTAACTTTAACGTGGACAAAGACGAAAGTTCTCCGCGCATTATCAAGTTCAAAGCTCAGGGGGGACCGAAAAAGTATAACTTAACGGCCAAAGTGCGAGATAGCGGTAGTGGACTCCAGAGAGTGGAATTCTGGGAGAATAATCAGGACAAGAAGTTGGCCACCCGGAGTGTTTCCGGCTCGGGCCCCACCAAAGCTTCGTACACGTACAACCCCGATACCCCCAAGCCGCCCTATGAGTTTTACGTAAAAGTGTTCGATGAAGCACGCAATAAGTCCACGAGTGACAGCTTGAACCGACCTGATACGTAAACATATGTTTGATACGCATACGCACCTTCACGAAGAGACGTTTCAGGAGGATAGAGAAGAAATTCTGGAAGAACTTCAGGTGCGTGATATTCGAGGGATACTGGTAGGAACCGATACGGACACGTCTCGACAAGGTATCGATCTTGCACGGCAAAGTGCGCCTTTCTGGAGCGCAGTTGGAATTCATCCGCATGAAGCCCAAGAAGTATCTGTCTCGCGGGTGGAGAACGAAATCCGTCCGCTACTTGCCGAAGACGTGGTCGTGGGCGTTGGGGAGTGTGGCTTAGATTATGCACGCGATCTGACTGATACGGCCAAAGAAAATCAGAAGACGCTTTTTCAGGCGCATTTATGTTTGGCTCATGAGACAGAGTACCCCGTGATAATTCATACGCGTGATGCTTGGGAGGATACGTATGATCTTTTGAAAGAAGTGAGGCAACACCCTCTGATCCTCCATTGTTTTACCGGCGACGCGGCGTGGGCCAACCGTTTTCTCACTGATTTTCCTCATCTCTATGTTTCGTTCTCCGGAATTGTAACGTTTAAGAAAAACGTACAAGATATTCAGAGTGCAGCGCGCCTTGTCCCGCCCGAACGTATGCTCGCGGAAACGGATTCTCCGTATCTGGCGCCGGAACCGTATCGGGGGAAGCGTAACGATACGCGAACCATTTATCGTGTGATTCAGACCCTCGCCAATCTCAAAGGTATGAGTTTTGAGCAGCTGGATCAGATATTAGACGCCAATGCGCGAGAGGTGTTCGGGCTCGGGCCTGAGGAGTGACAAACCGGTAGCTAGCACTCTTGACATACGAGTGCTAATCGCGCATAATACACATGTAACAAGAAGAAATAAGATACTATTTATGGGAAAAGTGTTAGGCATTGACCTTGGTACAACTAATTCGGCAATGGGAATTGTTGAAGGCGGAAAAGAGCGCATTCTCGAAAATAGAGAAGGAAGCCGTACTACCCCTTCAATGGTTGCCATTTCTAAATCGGGAGAACGCCTAGTGGGTGTCAGGAGAGTATCAAACACATCTCGTACAACATTCGTGAAGATGACAAAGGCGGCGTCGAAATCCAAATGGGCCAAGAATGGCATCGACCGGCCGAGATTTCGGCGATGGTACTTCAGAAATTGAAGAGTGACGCCGAAGATAAAGTCGGCGAAGAGATTGGCCAAGCGGTTATTACGGTACCCGCGTACTTTGATGATTCTCAGCGTCAGGCCACGAAAGACGCCGGCAAGATTGCCGGTCTTGAGGTTCAACGCATCATTAACGAACCGACGGCCGCCGCGTTGGCGTATGGGTTTGATAAAAATAAGGACGAGAACATCGTTGTGTACGACTTCGGAGGCGGAACCTTTGATGTTTCGGTACTGGAGGTCTCGGAAGATACGATCGAAGTGCAAGCCACGAGTGGAGACAATTACCTTGGGGGAGATGACATCGACCAAGCAATCATGGATTACCTCATCTCCGAGTTCAAAGATCAAGAAAACATTGATCTCTCGGAAGATACCCTTGCTCGTCAGCGTCTGAAAGAATCGGCCGAAAAGGCTAAGATTGAGCTCTCCAGCGCTCAGGAATCTGAGATCAACGTACCGTTTATCACCAGTGATGAGAATGGTCCGAAGCACTTAAACATGACCCTCTCGCGCTCGAAATTGGAGCAGATTACTCAGGATATCATCGAGAAGACGCGCAAGCCGTGCGAGAACGCCCTCAACGACGCGGGACTTGCGAAAGAAGATATCAACCAGGTCATTTTGGTGGGCGGACAAACCCGCATGCCCGCTATTCAGGAACTCGTCAAAGAGATGTTCGGCAAAGAACCGAACAAAGAGATTAACCCGGACGAAGTGGTCGCGCTTGGTGCTGCTATTCAAGGAGCTATCCTGGAAGGAGACGTCAAGGACGTTTTGCTCCTTGATGTGGCCCCGCTTTCTCTGGGTATCGAAACGATGGGCGGTGTAGCTACCAAATTGATCGAGCGTAACACCACCATCCCGGCCTCCGAGACGCAGACATTTACCACCGCCGCGGATAATCAGACCTCGGTGGAAGTGAACGTCGTCCAAGGAGAACGAGAGTTCGCCAAAGATAACAAGCAACTCGGACGCTTTGTCCTTGATGGCATTCCCCCCGCCCCGCGCGGTGTGCCGCAAATTGAAGTTACGTTCGATATCGACGCGAACGGAATCCTTAATGTGTCCGCCAAAGACAAAGGTTCCGGTAAAGAACAGTCGATCCGCATTGAAGCCTCCTCCGGCTTGAGTGAGGACGATATTGAGCAAATGCGCAAAGAAGCGGAAGAACATGCCGAAGAGGATCGTAAGAAGAAAGAGTTAGTCCAGCTTCAAAATCAAGCGGAAACGTTGGCCTA
>PXOY01000030.1 GCA_003021915.1 Parcubacteria group bacterium SW_4_49_11 | reverse complement strand
CTCACCGACGACTTAACACCCGCGCATCTGGCCGCTATTCCCGCCGATCCGCAAGCCGCGGGCAACTTCTCGGGGTATCACGTGGTAAAAGAGGACCAAGACCGTTTGGCTGTAACGGCTTACGGGTCTGAAGAAGCCGAGGATCCGATTAAAGCGGGTACTGTTGATACTCAAGGGTTGGTGTATAGCTGGTATACACAGTCTTTTGGGAATGATGATCCACTTGATAATTATTTTGATGCCAGTTTTGGTGGCGTGGCGTTTGAAGGCGCGGGAATTTATGCGGATTCGTTGGGCGGTTGGAGTGATGCAGCTCGCCCTTCTTACCTTCCAGAAGATGGCTTTGCGTGGAAAGTGGAAGGGGAGGTGTATGCTCCTGAAGCGGGTGACTACACGTTTTCTATTGATTCTGACGACCAAAGTGATGTCACTATTGAGGGAGAGGTTGTAGTCACTGACGATTCTAGTGCTGGTGATCGTAAATCCGACCCGGTTACGCTTTCAAAGGGATGGCATACGTTTAGAGTACGTATGCAAGAAGGGGGAGGAGACGAGTACGTTGGAGTTGAATGGCAAAAACCTAACGACAGCGCTTTTTCCGACATCCCGCTCAATAATTTGCGGCCGTAATAGGAGCCGGCCTCGCGGGTAAAGCACGAGATTTTTCCCGGTATTACACCGCTGGTTACTCTTTTGCAATCCTTTCCCACATGTGTTGAACACCAACCATACTCCAGACGTAGCCACCACCCGCTTTATATTCCACAATGATTGCCGTTAAGCGCTTACGTGTGCTATAATCTTTGTATATAACCAAAACTTTTATGGCAGCCAAGAAAGATCAAAATTCATACGACTCCACGGGCATTGATGTTTTAGAGGGGCTGGAGCCGGTGCGCGTCAGACCCGGCATGTATATAGGTTCGACCGGAGAAGGCGGGCTTCATCAACTGATTTGGGAGGTGGTGAACAACTCTATTGACGAGGCGATGGGCGGCTATGCCGACCACATTACCGTCGAGCTTTTGCCTGATCATTACGTACGCCTCACCGATAACGGACGCGGGATCCCCACCGACAAACACCCCAAAACCGGCGTTTCTACGTTGGAGACGATTATGACCAGACTGCACGCCGGTGGTAAATTTGGGAAAGGCGGCTACCAGGTATCCGGTGGGCTGCACGGCGTCGGTGTGTCCATCGTGAACGCTCTCTCTACCTATACGAAAGTGACTGTGGAACGAGACGGAGAGATGTGTGAACAAGAGTACGAGCGCGGAACGCCCACTACTCAAGTCCAAAAGACGGGTCAAAGCGATCAGCACGGAACAACCATCGTCTTTCAGCCTGACCCTGAAATCTTCCCGGAAATTCAGTTTGATTTGGATAAAATTTATAATTACTTACGTTCGCAGGCGTATCTTACGAAGGCCGTAAAAATTGTCGTCTTCGACAGCCGTAACCCGGAAGAGCCCACGGACTATACGTTCTTCTTTGATAGTGGCATTGTCTCGTACGTAAATTATCTCTTTCACGGACAAGAACCGCGGCACCCGAATGTTTTTTACTGTAACCAAGAACACGAGAATATTTTTGTGGAAGTGGCGTTTCAGTATTCGCAAGATCTCCAGTCAATGGAACTCTCCTTCGTGAATAACATTGACACCCCGGGCGGCGGTACCCATCTGACCGGCTTTCGTACCGCCCTGACGCGGGCCATCAACGATTACGCGCGGAATAACGGACTGTTAAAGTCGCAGGACGAAAGTTTGACCGGTGAGGATGTACGAGAAGGCTTGGTCGCCGTCATCAGCGTGAAGTTGAAAGCGCCGCTCTCCCCGCAGTTTGAAGGGCAGACCAAAGACAAACTGGGGAACGTGGAAGCGCGTAGTGCCGTAGATCAGGTGTTCGGGAATGCCCTTGCCGAATACTTTGATAATCATCCGCAGGACGCGAAGCAGATCGTGGATGGAGCGCAACTGGCCGCCAAAGCTCGCAAAGCAGCCAAGGCCGCGCGCGACACGGTCATTCGGAAAGGCGCTCTTGAGGGCATGACCTTGCCCGGAAAGCTTGCCGATTGTTCTACCAAAGATCCGTCTCGCAGTGAACTCTTCATCGTGGAGGGAGACTCGGCCGGAGGGTCCGGTAAACAAGGTCGTAATCGGGAAACACAGGCTATTTTGCCTCTCCGCGGTAAAATTTTGAACGTTGAAAAAGCACGACTCGATAAAATGCTCAGCTCCAAAGAAATTAAATCGTTGGTGATTGCCCTTGGTACCTCGATTGGAGAGACGTTTGACTTGAGTAAACTGCGTTACAAGCGTTTGATTATTATGTGTGATGCTGATGTCGATGGAGCACACATTGTCACGCTACTCCTTACGTTGTTTTATCGGTACTTTCCGGAGTTGATAGAAAACGGCCACATTTATATTGCCAAGCCACCGCTTTATAAATTGACGCGCGGTAAAGAAATTCACTACGCCTATTCGGACGAAGAGAAAGACGCAATCGTGAAGGAAATGGAGAACTCCAATAAGAAAGGCAACATTTCGTTGCAACGATACAAGGGGCTGGGGGAAATGAACCCCGATCAGCTGTGGGAGACTACTCTCAATCCCGAAAACCGCGTGCTCAAACTGGTGAACGTAGAAGAAGCGGCCGAGGCGGATAAGATGTTTGATGTGTTGATGGGCGATGAAGTCGCCCCGCGCCGTCAATTCATTCAGACCCGCGCCAAATCCGTAGAAAATCTTGATGTGTAAATGGTGAGAAGCCGGAATCCGGAAGCCTGAAGCCAGTGAGTATTGATACACGATAGATATATGTGTCCTTCGGACACGATATACAGTAGATATACGGTTGTGTGTTGCTACTGGCACGTTACAATGTGAGGGTACCTTGCTGTGTTTCCCTCCTTTAAGAAAGGAGGGAAAGCCCGAAGGGAAAGGAGGATTCGATCTGCCACGGCCACTGAAGAAACCTTGGGTTTCTTTCGGCCTCTAAAGAGGCCTATCTTCCAAGATTATACAGCATATTGATAGAAAAGAAATGACCTCTAATAACTACCTTTGTATGCCACATATTCCTCATGAAGAACTTCAAGATCGCCGTTCTCGCGTAGCCGAGACAATGCCGGAAGCCAGCGTGCTTGTGCTGTTATCCGCGGAGGTCCAATTTCGTAACGCGGATATCGAGCATCGGTTTCGGCAGGAAAGTTCGTTTTGGTACTTGACGGGACTGAATACGCCCGAAAGTGCGTTGGTCCTGAAAAAGGACCAGAGCGGTAAGACCTCGGTTCGTATATATAGCCAGCCGCGTGACCCGG
>PXOY01000029.1:3374-5753 GCA_003021915.1 Parcubacteria group bacterium SW_4_49_11 | reverse complement strand
TCTGGAGAGGTAGTGCATAGTACAACCAGCACTCCCGGAGCAAATTTCGCGCTGGGTGCTATGATTGTAGATACGGAAAGCCGTGGGTATATTAACGGAAACGACGTCACTGACGACACGACTCGTACGGGATACTCATGGGGTCCTGTTGTTATCGGAGCAGGAGGTTCGTTTAGTCATGAAGATCCTACCATGCGTTTTAGTGAGCTTATTACGTATGATGCCAACCAAACCGAGAATCGTAAGGCCATCGAATCGCGTATAAACGGGTATTACGATATATACTAACCCTAAGTGTCCTCAGTGACCGTGGTAAATCGAGATATACGGTTGTAAGGTAACCTCCATTCCCTAACGGGTGTTTCCTCCTTAAAAGGAGGAAAACAGAATGTTTTTTAGTGACCGTGGCGATTCGATTTAGTTCAGATTTTGATATAGCTTATTAAACGTTTCGGGCTTGTGCTCGGCGAGATAGGCGAGTGACTTGCGGTCCAGGGCTACGTTGTTGTCTTTCAACGTTTTCATCAACGCACTATAAGACGTACCAAGTTGTCGCGCCTTGGCGTTAATCTTCACTTGCCAAAGTCGACGTTTGTCACGTTTTCGTTGACGTCGATCACGATACGCATGACGTCGCGCGTGAAATAACGCTTCTTTCGCTTCGCGATAATGGGACTTCCGACGCCACCTGTATCCTTTGGTCTGCTTAAGTAGTTTCTTGCGCCGTTTATGGGCAAACTTTCCTCGCTTAATACGCATATATCATCTCTTACTTCTCGTACGGAACGCTTTGATCCACTTTTTGCTTGCTAACCTCCATTGGTTTGTCTTTGCGTAGTCTGCGTGTTACGTTACCACCCCATTTGGCGTTAAAGTGGTTGCGGCCTTGACGGAGTTTCATAACCGTGTAGGGGGAATGCTTATTTTTGCGCTTTTTCTTTTTTACGCGGTTGGCCACAGACTTTTGCGTCTTGAGCTTTGGCATACAAATACAAATTAGGCTTCTTATTCAAAATAATACGTAAATTATAGCACGGGAGTTACTTTTTTGCAACCGTGGCGCTCAACCCTTGGGGCGTTTTCTGAATGTCCTGCTCGCGGCTTATTTCTTCGGGAAGCATCGTCAGGATCTCTTCCAATTTTTCGCGGGCCACCTGAGAGAAGGCTTTTTCTCGACCGCGCAGAACCATATCAAGCTTAACTTTATGGCCTTGTTCAAGGAATTTTTTAATTTGATTCACCTTCATTTCCATGTCGTGTTGTTCAATCCGATAGGAAAGACGGATAGACTTAACCTCGTTTTTCTTTTGTTTCGCGTTTTTGAGGCGTTGCTGTTTGGCTTGCGTGTATAAAAATTTACCGTAGTTGAGCATTTTACAAACCGGAGGCTCCGCTTGGGGAGCGATTTCGACGAGGTCGAGACCGGCATCTTGAGCTTTATTTTTCGCTTCTTCAAGCGGAATAACTCCGAGATTTTCTCCTTCTCCACTTACGAGCCGTACTTCGTCCGTTTGGATCTGGTTGTTTGTACGGTAAGAGGTCTGCTGCGAGGAGGATTTGTTCTTCGACTTCATTCTATAGGATGTAGTTAGATACTTATAGTGGAGATGATGGGATTCGCACCCATGTGTGCCGATGACCTTCTTCGGAATTTGTAGAGGCATAGTCAGTTTATCCGGTTACGTACGCGTTGGAAACTGACAAAACGCGCGTACGCCTGAGTTCGAATTGCGGTCGATCTTTGTCCGAACGCCCAAAGATCCGTTAAGCGGCACAGTTGAGTATGGCACCGGATGGCGAATATGCCGCCTCTTCGCTATCCGACGGCGACCAGGCCTATGTTAGGCAGCCGCGTACGCTCCTCCCATAAAAGGCGAGGAGGTATTTTGTTTGGCAGTAGAGTCTGCACTTCTGTAACAAATGACAGATTATTCACGTGTCAGGTGAGCCTCATTCCTACAAAGGTGCATGGCAGCGATTCTTGACACCCCCATTATCGATGTCGCTTGATCTCACGCTCTATGCGTCGTTTACTTTCTCGTTCGGCAATATCTCGTCGTTTATCTCGTTTTTGCTTCCCTTTAGCGAGTGCGAGTTCAAGCTTAACATGACCGCCCTTATTATAGAGCGAAATGGGGATAATTGTCAAGCCGGAGTGTGTTTTTTTACCGATCAGATAGTCAATTTCGCGACGGTGCATGAGGACCTTGCGCGAGCGGCGTTCGTCAAAAGTTAGGTCTGGGTGTTCTTGGTAATGAGGGATAAGTGCGTTAATGAGGTATAACTCTCCTTCTTTGGGAACAATGAAGGCTCCCTTCAAACTGGCGCGCCCGGTTTTTACGGACTTGACTTCGTTCCCATTCAGTTTGAGTCCCGCTT
>PXOY01000029.1:0-3347 GCA_003021915.1 Parcubacteria group bacterium SW_4_49_11 | reverse complement strand
CCCGCTTCGAACCGCTCGAGGAACGTATAATCAAATGCGGCGCGGCGATTTTGGGTCAAGATAGCCATATGACCTCTATCATAGCACGGAAGTTCCGGCACGTTAAGATGGCAAATGGCGCTCGAGTACATTTCCTGTCGCGCGCGCTGCCTCTTCCCATCGGAATTGCCCGACCCGCTCGCCGCCTTTATAACTTAACTTTCGTTGGTAATCACTATCCGAGAGCACGGTATAGAAAGACTCGGCAAGAGCCTCCGGCGAAGTGGAATCGGTCAGCTCGGCGGCGTCCCCGGCCACTTCTGCCATTGCTCCCCACTGAGACGTTACCACCGGCGTGCCTGCTTGCATTCCTTCCAGGATAGGGAGGCCGAATCCTTCATATCCAGAGGGATACACCAGGAGTTGAGCTTTTTGAAGGTAGGCGGCCAGCATTTCTTCGGACACCTTACCCGGCAGATATACGTATTTTTCTAAGTTGAGACGGACGATTTCTTGCTTGATCGGGGACGTAATAGGAGCGTCGGGCATACTTCCGAGCATGACCAGAAGCGGATGCGGGCCGGGATAATGGTGGATAAGCCTATGATATCCCTCGAGGAGCGTGGGTACGTTTTTACGGAGATCAAATCCGCCGACATACAGAAGGAAAGGGGAGGACAGAGAAATGGTCTCGGACGTATCCGGCAGATGCGGTGCACCGTGCGGTATCGCGGTAATGCGGACGGGGGGAATCGCCAGCTTCTCGGTGATGTCTGTTTGAGAGCTTTGAGAAACGGTGAGAATATGATCGGCTTCTTGCGCGGCTTTGTCCGATCGCTTCATATACCACGCGCGTCGGTGGTTGAGGACATACCGTTGATCTACGTGATGCACAACATCATGCACGGTCATAACATGGGGAATAGCCTGAAAGCGGCTCGTGCTGTGATAAGGACTCCAAAACAGATCGACGTTGTCTTTACCGGCTGCTCCGGGCAGATGGAACCGTTCCCATACATATTTCCAAAGATAGTCTTCGCGGCGATAGAACCGTACCTCAACCGTACGGAGCGTGAGATTGGGGTAGGTAAAAAGCGTATGCTCTTTGAGAACGTGAGAGACTGAAGGCGGACAGTACACATAAAACGTAAGGTGCGGAAACTGACGGGCGAGTCCTTCGAGCAGATGAAACACGTATTTACCGATGCCCGTGTGAGGTTTCCCGAGAAAGAAGCCGTTGATACCGATGGTGACCGGAGAGTTGGTCATACACGTAGGGGGGTGGGGTTAGCCATAGAGAGCGTAGTAGTCTGTCTTGCATTGATATACTATAATGAAGAGATATGTCAATGGGGCACAAACCAACCGTTTTTGTAGGGATGTCCGGCGGAGTTGATTCGTCGGTGACGGCGTATGTACTCAAGCAGCAAGGATATGCGGTCGTGGGAATTTTTATGAAAAACTGGTCCGGATATCTGTCGACCAGTCAGGGACAGTTTCGGTTTCCGTGTCAGGCACAGCCTGACTATGAAGACGCGGCGGCCGTGGCTCGTCAGTTGGATATTCCCCTGTACACGTTTAATTTTGAAGAAGAATATCAAAAACGCGTCATTGATTACTTTGTTACGGAAATTCAAGCGGGACGCACGCCAAATCCGGACATTATGTGTAACAAAGAAATTAAATTTAAGATTTTTCTCGAAAAAGCGCAAACGCTCGGAGCGGACTATATCGCGACCGGTCATTACGCGCGCATTTCCCAAGACAAAGACGGTATGTTTCATCTTTCGCAAGGCACAGATTCCGGAAAGGATCAATCGTACTTTTTAGCGACGTTGGGACAGAAGGAGCTTTCGTGGAGTATATTCCCGCTCGGAGCGTATCAGAAAGAGGACGTCAGAGCCATCGCCCGCGAAGCGGATTTGGCTACCGCCGCCAAACCGGACAGTCAGGGTATTTGTTTTGTGGGAGACATTGATGTCAATGAGTTTATTCAAGCGTTTGTTCCTCCTCAAAAAGGAGAGATTGTGAATACCCACGGCGATGTGTTGGGGGAGCATGATGGCATCCAATTCTTCACCGTCGGACAACGACGCGGTCTGGGTATCGGCGGTGGCATGCCGTACTATGTCGTGGCCACCGAACAAGAAACGAATCGTGTCTATGTAGCGCCCGGCATGAATCCGCCGGAGCTCTATCAGAGACACGTTGTGCTCACGGATCTTGTGTACACGCGTGAGCCAATTCAAACGGGCAAAACATATCACGCGCGGCTTCGCCACGGGGGAGAGCTCGTGCCGTGCGTGGCATCCGAAGAGAGGTGTGAAGGGGAGCTTCGTGTGGAGTTTGATACACCTCAGCGCGCTATTACGCCTGGCCAATATCTCGTATTCTATGAAGGAGAGGAAGTACGCGGAAGCGGGGTGATGAACTAATCCGGAAAACGCCTGCGGTCGAAGAAATATGCCCACCAGCGTTCGGGGTTGGTATCCGGAAGAACTTCCGAATACGGGTCTGATTCGCGCAGTTTGTTTACGAGATCTTGGTTGGTTTGGGTTGTTTGAAACTCGTCTTCACTTTGCGAGGTGGAGAGTTTGAGAGCCGTCTCACCCGGAGCTTTGAGGTTTCCCTGCTTGCGTGCCTTGCGTTCCCGATAGCCTTCGGTGGATAAGTATTTATTGGTTTTCTCGAGATTTGTGTTTTCATGCTGGAGTTTGGCAATGCTGTCGCGAAACTCCGCCTTTTGTTGTTCGATGTCGTGTCGTTTGTGGTATGTCGTAAATAACGAATACCCAATTCCCCCTATAAGAACGAGGAGGGCAACGCTCCCGATAATTCTCCATATACGCGGAGTAGATGTGCGTTTTTTCTTTTTTCGTCGAGAAGAAGGCATACAAGCCGTTGGTTTCACGTTGTTGCCGGGTTAGGACTCGAACCCAAACTACCAGGACCAAAACCTGGCGTCCTACCAATTAGACGACCCGGCAGTATCGTATCTTAGAGAATATCAGATATGGCGCTCATACGCAAATGGAACCGAGGAGTTAATACGCTCCTCCTTGGAACGCAGTAAAGAACGGAGCAATCACAAAGAAAATCATACCCAGTAAAAGGAGGCCCACGAGAAATATTTTGCACGCCTTCCCGAGCGTCTTTTTCTTCGGGAGAAATTTCATACTGCAGATTACGTATTTAGCATATTTATTCTCACTATATCGTATAGAAGCCTTCGAGACAAGCTTAGGCAAAGCCACACAGTTGAGATATACATGTGAGGGCGCGAGATACTATGTCCTTTTTACAAGGTTTTCTACTTGTTCACCTCTTGCGTTGTGCCCTCATATACGGTATCCTATCCGTAACTTGAT
>PXOY01000028.1 GCA_003021915.1 Parcubacteria group bacterium SW_4_49_11 | reverse complement strand
CCTCCAATCTCCCGCGGCAACTCCAATCCTTCCGCATTCTTCAAGCCATTTAACTGTACACTGTCTCCAATCTCCCGTGGCAACTCCAAGCCTTCCGCATTCTTCAAGCCATTCAACAATAAACTTTCTCCAATCTCCCGCGGCAACTCCAATCCTTTCGCACTCTCCAAACCACTTAACTGTAATTCTCCTCCAATCTTCTCCGGAAACTCCAAGCCTTCCGCGCTCCTTAACCAATACAACAGTAAATCTCCTCCAATCTCCTGCGGCAACTCCAGGCCTTCCGCGCTCTCTAACCCATCCAACAGTAATTCTCCTTCAATCTCCTGCGGCAACTCTAAGCCTTCCGCGCTCTCCAGGTCATACAAATCCAAATCTCCATCCAGCTCCTCCAAGCTATGCGGCGGCAACTCTCCCCCCTCCAATTCAATGTTTCCCACATGAATCTTCACGTCTTCCTTCTCTTCTAAATCTTGCTCGTTAAGACTAATTTCTTCGGGAGCGTAGCCTGTCATTTGGACGTAATCTTCGTATGTATCCCGTTCGTGTTTTATCTTTTCAATACGCGGATCTTTTTCCCGACCGAATTCTTGGATTTGTCGTTCTCGTTCGTACAAAAACTCCAAATCGTCCGCACTCAATTGCTGTCCCTCGTTATGCATATTTTTAAGCCGTTTCAGACGTTTCATATCAGCCTCCGCCTGTTGGTACTTCTCTCCCTCCTCTCCGAACTCGTCCAACTTTTCTCCCAACACGTCTCCTATGTAATCATCCACGTTCTGAGCTTTGGATATACCGCGCACTTCCCCAATCTTTCCTTCATCGGTCTCATGAATCGTCAACCGCGGAACGGTGTACTCTCCGTTTTCATCCGCCGAGTAATAAATATATAAGGTTCCCGTCTCTAAATAATCACGTGCCGCCCCCTGCTCGGCGATACACCAGCCGGTCCCTTGGCCTTCCAGACCCCCTATAACCTCTTGCGTTTCCTGATCTGCGTCACTATACGTAATCCACTCTCCTTCGGTGTTTTCTAACAACCCTTCTTTCTCCCGTCTCTCCCGGTTTACCTGTTCCAGGTCTTGACCGTAGAGTTTGCGGAAGTTCTCGCTTGTAATGTTTTCTCCTTCTTCCACGTGGTTGCGTAACTCATTCACGGTCTGTGCTAGCGCTTCCGCGTTTACTTCCGGATACGGATTTACCGTGTCTTTTCGGCGCTTCCGAAGCTCTCCTTTCCCTTCGTTGTATTGGTTACTGCTTCCTCTCACCCCTTCTAAAATCCAGGGAATTTCCCATGACGGAATGTAATTCGATCCTTCACTCGCCAGGTATTCGACCCACCGATCAAAGCTTGCCTCCTGGTCTTCTTTTATACGTTGTCTCTCTCGGTCTTTCGCCCTCTCGGGAATGTAATAATTGCCTTCTTCATCTTGCGGTACGTCTCCCAATCTTCCTTCGTCTTCCATCGTTTGCAGCTGACGCTCCCAATACTTCTCCGAAATATGGTCTTCATCCATGACGATATTGTACTTGTCATAGAGCTCCTTCTTATGGCTCTCCAATAATCGTACATTTCGTTCTCCTCGGTCCGGCACTTCTTCTCCGCCTTCCGGCTTGTGTTCCGCCGGTTGCATGACCCGTTCCAATGTCTGAACATATGCGTTTAACTTGTCCGTGGGCTTTTGGCTTTCTTCTCCTTCTCTCTGTGCCGCGCTCTCCACGTCTTCTTCGGTATGTAACGTGTCTTTCTGTCTATGTAAAAATTCCACTCCTTCTTTTTCCACCATATATGTGTGTTACCTTTCCTCCAGGTTAGCACTTCGGGCTTCTCTTCTACAACTGTATATCTTACTTGCTACCTACTACTCGCTACGTACTACTCTAAACAACCGTATATCCACTGTATATCATGCCCGAAGGGCATATATATCTATCGTATTCCTCCTCGCCCCCGAGGAGGGATCGACTTGTCAATTTGGTACAGACCTGCTATAGTGAGGAGTAGTCATGAAATAAAAACCACCCCTATGGCTACCGACGAAGATAACAAGCAGCAACAAATTGAAGAACTCGAGGAGATTGTGAAAGAGGCTGAGGCCCGGCTCTCCCAAGCAAAGTCCATGCTGGAGCAGGTCGCCGGCTCTTCTCATCCGTACGTCTCCCTCGAGTCTCAGCCCGAACGCGTCATTATCGGCACGTTCAACGGCGAGTATATGATTGACGAGCAAAAGAAAAAGTATCCGGTCCCGGCCAACTACGCCAGTAAGTCCAAGTTGGTCGAAGGCGATCAACTTAAGCTCACGATCACCCCGGACGGCGCGTTTATTTATAAGCAAATCGGTCCCACGCCGCGTAAGCGTCATATTGCCACGATTATTCAGAAAGATGACAAATACTACGCCCAAGTCGCTGAGGATCTGTATCGGCTTTTGACGGCCTCGGTGACGTACTTCCGCCTCAACGTCGGCGACGAAGTCACCATCCTTACTCCGCTTGCCAAAAAGAGTGAATGGGCGGCGATTGAAAACGTCATTTCCCAAGGCAACGACTACGGCGGTGAAGCACCCAGTAGTTCCCGCGAAGGAGAAATTCCGGACATGCCGACCGCTGAAGGTCCGGGACCGGATCAAGTCGCGCCTTCTGACACCGATGAAGAGGCCAGTCCGGATGAAGAAGAGACCGAGAAGGTCAAGGTTCAGCCTTGGTAACCCCGTCGGCTAACCCCTATTCCCCGTATGTCCACGCTGTATCGTCTGTATCGCCCGCAAGTATTTTCGGACTTCGTCGGTCAAGAAACGAGTCGACAGATTTTGCAAAATGCGCTCATTGCCGGACGGACGGTTAATTCCTATCTTTTCACGGGACCGCGCGGCACAGGAAAGACCAGCCTGGCCCGCGTGTTCGCCAAAGCACTCAACTGCCAGCAATTTGATACAGAGACTGGTGAGGTATGTAATACCTGCGCCAACTGCCAAGCCATCACTCAAGGGTCGTTTGTAGACCTCATTGAAATTGACGCCGCGTCCAACCGCGGTATTGATGAAATTCGCAATCTGCGGGAGTCGGTACGCTACGCTCCGTCCCATAACGCAAAAGTGTTTATTATCGACGAAGCGCACATGCTCACGAAGGACGCTTCCAACGCGCTTCTGAAAACGCTGGAAGAACCGCCGCGCGGCGTATATCTCATTCTCGTTACGACCGACGCGGAAAAACTCCTGCCCACCATTCATTCGCGGGTCCAGAAACTGCCGTTCTATCCTCTTTCGTATCCTCAATTGAAACAGAAACTACGACATATTTTGGAGACGGAAGGCGTAACCATGGACGAGGCTGTACTCGAGTCAATTATCGTACTCGCAGAAGGCGGAGCTCGCAACGCGGAAAGTATTCTGGGGCAACTCCTCTCGACCACAGATGAGACGCATATCACCGAAGAAATTG
>PXOY01000027.1 GCA_003021915.1 Parcubacteria group bacterium SW_4_49_11 | reverse complement strand
TCGTGGGCGTTGGTTTGGGCTTTGGAAGGCGTGAGAAACAGCGATAACCGCTACAACGAAGAAAAAGGACAGCTTAACACACGGACGAAGGATACGGTAAATCCGTACCCCGAACTAAACCCCGAAGCCTTGGCGCTCTCGGTGGAAGCAATCCGCGCGAAAGTGGAAGAGGGCGAAATCACCGAAACAAACCCCGAGTTGCGGAAAGCAATCGAGAGCACCAAATTTCAAAAAGTCTACGGACAATATTTGGAAGAGGTAACCGCGGAAGCCCCCGAGACGTTGGAGAATATCGAAGGATCCTGGAGTGTGTACGAGCAAGGGAGCACGGGGGAGCAACTGGCTGCCGATATTCGCGGTAAAAACACCGGCTGGTGTGTGGGTGGGGCGAGTACGGCACACAATTATCTTCAAGTCGGGGATCTCCATGTGTATTACTCCCAAGACGAAGACGGGCAAGAAACCGTGCCACGGCTGGCCATACACGTTTTGGAGAACGGAAAAATCGGAGAGATTCGCGGCGTCGGAAAAGACCAGAACACCGACGCCTATATCGGACCGGTGCTTGAGGAAAAACTGGAAGAGTTTGGCGAGGAGGCAGAAGAATACCAAGAGGGGCAGGCTGATGTCGCTCGTCTGAACCGCATTGTGGACATGCATGAACAAGGTCTGACCTTGGACGTGGAGGACTTGGAGTTTTTGTATGAGACGAGAGAACCGATTCTCACTCACGGCCAACGACGAGACACGCGCATTGACGAAATTAAGGCGGAGCGCGATACGATCGAGGATTATAACACAATATTCCGGCAAAGCGGAGACGTGTATGAAGGAGATGTGACTGTGTACGTCCCGCAGAGTGCAGAAGGCTTAGAGTTGCCCCGAGAGATTCAGGGGAATCTGGAATTACGCCACTTGCAAAGCGCGGAAGGGTTACACCTCCCCGAAACAATCGACGGAGATTTGATCGTACGCCATCTGGAAGATCCGGAAGGCTTGGAGCTGCCTCGAGAGGTCCACGGAAATTTGCACTTAACTCGCGTGCAAAGCGCGGAAGGCTTACAACTCCCGGAAACAATCGGCGGGGATTTGGGCGTACCCCGTCTTCGCAGTGCACAGGATTTGGAATTGCCTCGAGCCATTAACGGAAAATTGGACTTAGCCGGGTTAGAAGATACGGAAGGCTTGGAACTGCCTCAAGAAGTTCACGGAGATTTGCGCTTAACCGGCTTGCAAAGGGCGGAAGGTTTACACCTCCCCGAAACAGTCGACGGGGATTTGGTCTTACGCAGTCTCCGCGATGCGGAAGGCCTCACATTTCCTCAAGAGATTAACGGAGAGGTGGACTTAGCTAACTTGCAAAACGCGGAAGGGTTACAGCTGCCGGAGACAATCGGCGGGGAGTTGGTCTTATCCGATCTTGAAAATGCGGAAGGTTTACAATTACCCCGAGAAATTCACGGAGGATTGAACTTATTCAGCTTGAAAAACGCGGAAGGTCTGAAGATGCCGGAAACAGTCGACGGGGATTTGGAACTATCCGATCTTGAGAATGTACAAGATTTGAAACTCCCCGAAACAGTCGACGGGGATTTGATCTTACCTCGTGTTCGCAATGCGGAAGGCTTGGAGTTGCCGAGGACAGTCGGCGGAGATTTGGTCTTATCCAGTCTTCAAAATGCGGAAGGTTTGGAGTTGCCTCAAGAAATTCACGGAGATGTAAGCTTACACGGCTTGCAAAGCGCAGAAGGCCTCCACGGCTTGGAGAATTTTGAAGGAGAGCTTGTTTTGGGAACTGACATCGAATATGTGCCGCGGGAGATTTTGGATACGTGTGAGATTGTGTTTTTAGGTGCCGACCCTACCACCGAGCGTTCCATCATAGACGAGTTGTATCAAGAATGCGATCGCAGAGAACACCAAGAAGAGGAGCAACGTCTGGAAGAAGTGCGTTCTCAAATGCAACGTAACGAACAAGACGATACGGGAGAAGGTACCGATTAAGACCATACTCTTCGAATTACCACGGACATGGAAAAAACATAATGTTTCCCTCCTTTTCTAAAGGAGGGAAAGCCCGAAGGGAAGGGAGGATTTAGAAAATACGGTGAGGTAATAAATATAAGAGAGATGGAGAAGACAAAACGGGTTCGAGCACGTACTCTACGAAGTAGTATGACAAAAGCGGAAGCTTGCTTATGGAAATATGCCCTTAAGTCATCTCAGCGGGGGTATAAGTTTCGGCGCCAGTGTTGTCTTAATTCATACATCGTTGACTTTTACCCTCCTCAATTGAATTTTATCATCGAAGTGGACGGAGCCAGCCATGAAGTAGAAGAAGTAGGACGCTATGATCGAGTAAGACAGCAAAATTTAGAAGAGAATGGTTATTACGTATTGAGATTTCGAGACGAGGAGATATTTGAGGAGTTAGAGAGTGTTATACAAAGTATAGATTATAAAATAGCTTCTTTAGAAGAAATGTATTGACGAGAACTCCTTCCCCCTTCGGGGCCCTTCCTCTTTAAAAAGAGGAAGACACACCCTATTACCACATACAACGGCATATCAACGTTAGTCTTGCTACCTGCTACTCGCTGCGCAATCGATGACCAGCTCTCAATGGGGATCTCTTAATGTTTGTTGACATTAGATATCAAATATGATAATAGTTAAGAACACTTTGCACTTTTATAGGAGATGCGTCTGTAATGATTTTATCCATCTTTCCTTCGCTTTCCGAGTACGTTTATTTGGGTTTTTTAGACAAGGTAGAACCGGTATTTGTGTCTATTGCGGGAGTTTTCTGTATAGCGTTAATTGCGTATGGAATTCATCGCAGTGCACGTTACCTGTTTGGCGAACGCCTGAATGACTCGACATGGCAACGTCGTAACACCACCCTTGTCACTGCTACTTACCGCATGCCCATTGAGTTCTTCTTTGGCCCCGCTATGGAAGAGCTTTTGTTTCGAGGGATCTTTATAGTTTGGTTTGACTCGTTAAACACCTGGAGCGTATGGCCGGTTGGTATCATCGCCTCTCTCATATATGCCTTTATGGTTGCTGATTCGCGAATTCTCGACCCGAGACTGAAGGAATTTGTCAAGCATCAAAGCCCTGGTGGTACGCAAACGGAACTTCAGTTCAGCGAGGAGGACTACAACCTGTACTGGATCGCACTGAAGCACCAAACCCTTGTTGCTCTGGGAGAAACGGCCATACTTGGCATGACCTCCTTTGTGTTGGGAGTCTACTTTCAAACGTTGTGGGTCCCGTTTTTACTGCATATGTGGTGGAACGGAGCGCGTCGGCACTTTTTATCCCTGTACACCCCAAACTTATCTAAGAAGGCGTTTTTTCTATTTTGGGATAAAGTAAAGAGGGGGGCGTTAACCGATTTCGTGTGTATGAAACGTTGATTTTTTCGTAAGGATATGACATGTGTTTTCCGGAGTATCGAAATTTTTTTGCCAAAGGGGGTTGGTATATTGTAAAAAGCATGATATGATTATGCATGGTACATTTTACAGGGGAGACTTTTATGTCGGACCTCCATAATCAGTTTATGTCAGAACTGTACAATCGGTTTAGACGGTTTGGAGAACAAAAGGGGGAAGTGATTACCCGCATGAGAATTCATAACCACAGAGATGAGTTTGTTGATTGTATGAAGCAGCGGGAAGATGATTCTAACGAATCATAAGTCCCAAGTCTCCTGTTTTTAGGAAGCCTCGTAATTCTCTCTCCCCGAAGCAGTCTAACTCTCTCCCACGGACGTATCTTCATGCGTCCGTTTTCTTATTAAGCGGTTATCCCTCCTCGCCCCCGAGGAGGGGCTCCCACGCACGTATCCTCATACGTGCGTTTTCTTATAGTATTTGAGAAT
>PXOY01000026.1:5438-6369 GCA_003021915.1 Parcubacteria group bacterium SW_4_49_11 | reverse complement strand
CCGTGGCATTTCGACTTGACACGGGGTAAACGGGGATATAATATGGGGATAAGTGGTACAAAGTGGTGAGCAGTGGTAAATCAATGCTCGGTCATGTTCATTGGCGAATATAGACATAGTTTCGATCAGAAAGGACGCATCGCCCTGCCGCGCAAGTTTCGAGAAGAGCTTTCGCATGGGTTGGTTGTAACGAAAGGACTGGATACCTGCCTCTTTGTGTACAGTCTGGAGGAGTGGAAAACGCTCGCTGAGCAATTGAGTAATCTACCGCTCAGTCAGAAACACAGCCGGGCGTTTGCCCGTCATATGCTCGCAGGAGCGATGGATTTCACTCCGGATAAACAGGGGCGCGTTTTGATTCCGGAATATCTTCGCTCCTATGCCGGACTGGGGAAACAAGCTGTTATTGCCGGCCTTTTTACCCGGTTAGAAATTTGGGACGAAGAACAATGGAACACCTACAAACAACAAACCGAACAGGACAGTACCGAAATAGCGGAGCA
Source organism: Parcubacteria group bacterium SW_4_49_11 (assembly GCA_003021915.1). Taxonomy (GTDB): domain Bacteria; phylum Patescibacteriota; class Minisyncoccia; order SW-4-49-11; family SW-4-49-11; genus SW-4-49-11. The sequence continues at coordinate 5,866 of PXOY01000026.1, read as the reverse complement.
ACTAGGCGAATTGGGCGTATGAGGACGCAATCTGCTTCTTCTGGTACAGTCGAGCACACGCCGGTTTTACTCGAGGAGTCTGTGCGCGCATTGGCGCTTCGGGAGGGCGGAGTGTACGTAGATGCCACCCTCGGAACGGGCGGACACACGCGGGCTATGCTCGAGCGGGTATCGAATGCCACAGTTGTCGGTATCGATGCGGATGCGGAAGCGATTGAAACGGCCAAAGCCCGTATCGCGAGCTTTGAAAACACCACACGTTTTTTCCACGCCTATTTCGCGGATATGGATGCGGTGCTTAACGAAGTGGGTGTCGCCCGGGCAGATGGTATTCTCGCTGACCTTGGGGTATCTTCGTTCGCCCTTGATACGCCGGAACGCGGATTCAGTTTCCAAGCTGAAGGTCCGCTTGATATGCGGTTCAATAC
>PXOY01000026.1:0-5342 GCA_003021915.1 Parcubacteria group bacterium SW_4_49_11 | reverse complement strand
ACGCAACTGGCGGATTTGATTAGGGAGAGTGTCCCACCGCGCTTTCGGTACGGACGTATTCATCCAGCTACGCGGGTATTTCAAGCGCTTCGCATGAAAGTGAACGAAGAACTGGACCAGCTTACGAAGTTTTTGGAAGTGGGGCTGGAGGCGCTCAACTCGGGCGGGCGTTTGGCGGTTATCTCGTTTCATTCCGGAGAAGATCGCGTAGTGAAGCATACGTTTCAGACCATGGCCGCCGCCCAGCGTGGGAGCGTAGTCACCCCCAAGCCAATCACATCCGGTGACCAGGAGCGAAGAGAGAATGTCCGCTCGCGCAGTGCCAAGTTACGCGTGATAGAAAAAACATAACCCTTTACCTATGAAACGTCGTGTTTCGTTAACCTCCATCCTCTGTATTATTGCTCTGCTTTGGGGAATGTGGAATTTTTATGAGACAACGAGTCTTTCCGTACAGGGCCAGGACAAGCTTGCAGAACTTACAGAACGTAAAGAAAATCTGAAAGAGAAGAGGGCGCGGTTACGATCTAAAGAGGCCCAAAAGGGCAATATCGAGGACTTGAACTCTTCTTCCCTCACCAAAGAGATGACGAGGGCGCAAATGGAGTATCTTGAGGTTGACAAGTTGGTCGTAAAACGATAACAGTATGTCACGAACCAAGCGCGGAAAGGTCTCGGTCACCCCCCGACTGCGCGTGGGACTGTTTACCCTCGGGATTCTCGCGCTTATCGGAGCGTTATGGGTGAAAGTGTTTACTGTTCAGTATTTACAGGGGGGAGGATTTACGAAGCTCGCGAAGCAACAACAACTGACCGAAGAGAAACTGTTGGGCGAACGGGGAGATATCTATTTTCGGGATATCTCTACTGAGGAGCATGTCGTCGCGGCGATCGATAATGTTTCGTATGACGTTATTGTGAATCCGAAGCAAATCGCGAATCTTCGGGAACCGCGTAAAAGTACTGTCAGAGAGAAAACCGTTACCGTACTTTCGCGCGTGGTGCCGGACACGTCCGCAGAGGAGGTGAAAAACGCACTCTCGAAAGAAGATGACGCGTGGGTACGGATCGCGGAGGACGTGGATAGTAAGCACGTTAAGCAAGCACGAAACAAAGATCTTCAAGGAGTGAAGTTCAATCGTAAGGCGGCCCGAACATATCCGAATGACGAGTTAGGAGCCCATCTGTTGGGGTTTGTGTCTTCTCCGAAGCCGAAAACACGGAAAGGACGATACGGTGTGGAGCAGGAGTATCAGGATGTTCTTCAAGGCAAAGCGGGACGAGAGAAAAAGCGCACAACACCCAACGGTTTCTGGGTAGCTACCCGGAAAAAACATCTCGAGAAACCACAGGATGGGAACGACGTGGTCCTTACGGTGGATCAGAACATTCAGTATAAATTAGAGCAGACCCTCAAAAACGTGTATACCGAGCAGGATGCCCGACAGGCGTTCGGCGCGATTATGAATCCAGAAACAGGGGAAATCTACGCCATGGCCAAACAACCCACATTTAATCCGAACACGTATTCGGAAGTGAACAATTCCAATACGTTTTTGAATCCGATCGTGAACTCCAGTTTCGAACCGGGGTCCATTTTTAAACCCTTAACCATGGCGGTTGGCTTGGATACCGACACTATAACGCCCCAGACCACATATGAAGATAAAGGCTCTGTCGAGGTCGGAGAGTATACCATTGAAAATGTCGTGGGTGCACAGGGAACGCAGACCATGACGCAAGTGCTGGAGAACTCCCTCAATACCGGGACTGTGTTCGTCGAAAATAAGGTAGGGCACCGGACATTCCGGAGTTACCTACGCTCCTTCGGCCTCGATCGCCCTACCGGCGTGGACTTACCGGGTGAAACTACGGGAACTATAGATAACCTTACCGCGGTTGAATCAGATAAATTAGATAGACTGGATTCCGAATTTGCCACAGCCTCCTTCGGCAAGGGGATAAGTGTCACGCCTATTCGCATGCTTACCGCCTTTTCGGCCATCGTAAATGACGGAAAAATGCCGCAGCCGCATGTCCTCAAAACGAAACTCTCTAAGGAGGGAGAAGAACAAACGCCCGATCTCGGAGACGAAAAACGGATATTCTCCAAAGAAACTTCCCAAAAGCTCTCCAAAATGCTCGTGAGTGTCGTGGATAACGGCTTTGGCGAAAATGCGGCGGTAGAGGGATACCGGGTAGGCGGAAAAACCGGTACGTCTCAGAAACTTGATGAGAGCGGTGAATACACGGAAGATAGAACCATCCATTCCTTCATTGAGTTTGCCACGCTTCAAGATCCCCAGTATGTTATGCTTTTAAGTGTGGACGTACCGCAAGGACAGTACGCTAACCGTACCGTTGTTCCCCCGGCGGGTAAGCTCAACCGCTTCCTTCTGAACTATTTCAACATAAAGCCTGATCGTCCTTCCCAAACAAATAACGACTCAGATTAAGCATCATGAAAGCGTATCTTCAACGGCGACTGACCAGCCTTGCCGGAAAGATTTTAGCCAAGTATCAACCCGAAATTATCGGTATTACCGGTAACGTAGGGAAAACGACCACGAGAGAAGTGCTTGAGGGGTACTTACGAAATCGGGATGTTGATGTCCGCGCCTCGCTCAAAAACTACAACAACGAGTGGGGCGTGCCGCTCACCATCATCGGTACCAAAGCTCCCGGTAAAAATCCGTTCAAATGGTTGGGAGTGTTTTTGAAAGGATGGAGATTGCTCGCGAAAGAGCAGGACTACCCCCGTGTCTTGGTCTTGGAGCTTGGCATTGATGGGCCGGGAGATATGGATAGGTTCGTGGATCTTCTGTACTTGAACACACTTATTCTTACCTATATTGGGGAGCATCCGGTGCATAAAGCATTTTTTACCGACGCCAAAGCCCTCGCCAAAGAAAAATTGAAAGCTCTCCAAGCGGTAACCTCGGATGGCACCATCATTTATAACGCGGATGAGCCGTTTTTCACGGAAGTTACCCGTCGCAAAAACGCCGTGGGCACGATTCTCAGTTTCGGACTGAATGACGCGGATTTTCAGGCGCATTCGCTCGAGCAATCGTTAGCAGGGGAAGAGGAACGCCTCGAAGCGTATGGATCGGCGTTAGTGCCGTATCTGTCCGGAAACGTAACCCACAGAGGTTCAAGCGTCCCGTTGCGTGTTCCGTATCTGTTTGCCGAGTCTCAAATATATTCTGTGTTACCGACCATAGCGTACGGGGTGAGTCGAGGAACGAATATGCTAGAGGTCCTCGAGGGTATTTCGTATTACCCTGTACCGGGCCGTCTTCGATTTTTGGAAGGGCAAGAAAATGCGCTCCTCATAGATGATACCTATAACGCTTCTCCGGCCTCCATGCATCAAGCACTCGGTGTGTTTCAAAAATTGGACACAGACGAAGCGCGCTCTATCGCAGTGCTGGGGGATATGAAGGAGCTTGGGGATGATCGTTGAAAATTTACAGCAGGAACCGCTCCTGAAGACTGAATGGTTCGCGAATTCAGAAGAAGCGGCGGAGTGGCTTCAGCCTCAGATAGCAGAGACCGATATTATTCTTGTGAAAGGGTCTCAAAGTATGCGCATGGAGCGTGTGGTAAAAACACTCATGAAATTCGAAAAGCAGGCCGAGGAGCTTTTGGTGCGGCAGAGCTGACAGAGAGTTACCTCTTGGCAATCTGTGTGGTGTATGCTAACCTAAAAATATATGACAGAGAAAGACACTCCAACGTTTCAAGAAGCGTTTGAAGAGCTGGAAAAGCTGACCAAAGAATTCGAACAGGGAGAGGTTGGTCTCGAAGAAGGAATCAAAAAGTTTGAACGCGGAGTGTATCTTAGTAATCTGTGTAAATCCAGACTCCAAGAAGTAGAGAATCGGATAAAAGAGGTAAAACACACATTCGATGCAGAAGACGAAACCAATATTCAATAATCATACGTCCTGGGTCTTCGCGGCCGGCGTAAGTGCGGGGGTTGCCTTGCTCTTCGCGTCTTCCACGACAATGTCAGCGGCCGAAGAATTTGTACTCACCAAAAAGAAGACCTGCACTGTAGTGCAGACTGCGAATGCTGTCGGATCATCTACAGATACCGAACGGCTGACGCAATCTATTATGTTAGCGAAGAATACGTCTCTTTCTTTGGAAGAGATCAGGCACAAGCCGTGTGTAAAATCCGTTGAACGAAACCATACCGTACGTACCGCCGCGAGTCCGAATGATTCGCGCTTTAGCGAACAATGGGCGCTGCAAAATACCGGTCAAACGGTTCTTAAAAAGCAAGGAAACCAAGGAGTCGATATTGGCTATACCGAAGTTTTCTCCGACGTGAATCGGATTGACACCTCCACCAACGTGGCCGTGGTTGATACCGGAGTAAGTGAAATCGGTGAATTAAGCGGGCGCGTCACAGCAGGCGTGGATGTCCTTCAGGAAGATGGCAATCCGGCTGACGAAAACGGGCACGGCACGGCGATGGCCAGTATAATCGCCGCTCAAACAAACAACAACGCCAAGATAGCGGGGGTAAACGATGCGGTGAACGTTATGCCGGTCCGAGTACTGAAGGACAACGGCACCGGCAAGATTTCCAACCTGATTAAAGGCATTGATTACGCCATCAAAAACGATGCCGACGTGATTAACCTGAGTTTGGTTTCTCCATATTCTTCCCAAGTAAATAAGGTTATCAAGCGGGCGTATACCAACGATGTTATGGTAGTGGGCGCCGCCGGCAACAGCGCGGAAAAGATTACCGAAAGCAATAAACGTACTCCGATTTCCAACGAAAAGAATGCGGATTGGATTCTTGGAGTGGGTGCGCATGGCAGTAAAGGGAAGCGCGTTTCTTCCTCTAATTATGGAGCTCACGTAGACACGTTGGCTCCCGGAGAAAACATTTTGACCGTAAACCACGACGGACAGTTACAGTATCAGACAGGCACCTCCATTGCCGCCGCGATAACGGCCGGTACGCTCTCGGTGTGGGACGCGATGTACGGAGAAATCAGTCCGAATCGCGGATATGAGTTACTCACCACCTATCGGTCAAATAACCGTTTAGACCTGGCGAGTGCGCTTCAGAGTCTGCGGTATCCGGACGGAACCTTACTGCGTTCGTCAAATTCCGGTGTGTATCGCTTGGAAAACGGCAAAAAACGGCCGATTCCGCATCAATCCGTCTTTCTCTCCTATGATTACAAATGGAAAGATATTCTCGTGACCAATCAAGAACAACTGGATACCTATCCCACCGGCTCCCCTGTTCGAATCCGTGACGGTTCGCTCGTACGGGATGATACCAGCGTGTATGTAATTGAAAACGGAAAGCGCCG
>PXOY01000025.1 GCA_003021915.1 Parcubacteria group bacterium SW_4_49_11 | reverse complement strand
AAATAGGCTTCTGAAAGAAGCCGGAAGAAACCTTAGGTTTCTTCAGTGCCCGTGGGAATTCGAAAAATAGGGGGTCTTGGCCATTTTATTGCGCGTGTTTTCGTGATATAATAACAGAATGTAGTCAGTAACAGAAATTATATGGTGTACGACACAATTATTATTGGAGGAGGACCCGCCGGTTGTGCGTCCGCGGTGTATGTGGCACGCAAAAAAATGCACACCCGCATGATTACTGAAGACTTCGGAGGGCAGTCCATTAACAGCAACGATATCGACAATTGGCTCGGAGACGTCCATTTGACAGGGGCAGAACTTGCTGAAAAATTTGAAACCCACGTCAGAGCGCAGGAAGACAATTTAGAAATTGAAGAGAATACCAAAGTCACCAACGTGGGCAAAGAAGAGGGCGAAGATTACCCCGTTTTTGTAGTCACGACCAATAAAGGAGACGAGTATCGCTCCAAAACTGTGATTGTAGCGGCCGGTGCCCAGCGCCGACGCCTCAACATTCCGGGAGAAGATGAGTACGACGGGAAAGGGGTCTCGTATTGTGCCACCTGCGACGCACCCGTATTCAAAGGCAAAGACGTGGTGGTTGTCGGAGGTGGGAACGCCGGACTGGAAGCGGCGGTTGATCTTGCTCCCTATGCGAGCTCCCTTCGTCTGGTGGAACGAGCCGATTCTTTGAACGGCGACCCGGGCACCGCCGATCAGCTCCGAGAGAAGGAAAATTTTGAAGGATTTCTCTTTAACACCACGCTCACCAAAATTATGGGACAAACCATGGTAACCGGCGTCGCCTACGAAAACCTTGAAACCGGCGAGACGGGAGAATGGGATGTTCAAGGTGTATTTGTGGAAATCGGATCTATCCCAAATTCGTCTCTGGTCCAAGATTTGGTGGAGCTTAACGAGTGGAAGGAGGTTGTGATTAATCATAAATACGCGAGTACTTCCCAACCGGGCATCTACGCGGCCGGTGATATTACCGACGAAGTGTATAAACAAAATAATATTTCCGCCGGAGATGGAGTTCGCGCCGCTCTGAGCGCGCATCATTATATCCAAGACTTGGAGAAAAAATAGTCCATGTATGCATCATTTTGCCAAGTCGGGCGAAGTGCGCAAGCGGATTGGCATTGCCGGCCTAACGTTAATCGCCATTAGCCTCATTGTCCTGGTAAATGGAGGAAGTGTGGGGTATTGGACAGCGTTCTGGTGGATGCTGCCTGTGGCCTTTGGGCTTTCGTTGGTTACCAATACAGTAGGCATTAGCGGCGCTGCGTTGTTGGTGCCTTTTTTGATTCTGATTTTTCCGTTTTTCGCGGATCCTGTAACCAACTTGGAGAGTGTGAAGGTGGGGTTGATCACCGAGTCGTTTGGGTTGCTCAGTTCGGCGGTTGCCTTTTTGGTCTTTGGGTTGGTCGATATAAAAATTGCGCTTCGTACTGTGTTGATCGCTCTCCCGTTTTTGGTCGCGGGTACCGTACTCACCGCATTTATTCCGGAAACTATTTTGTTATTCATGATCGCAGGGGTGTTATTTGTGGCCGTGTTCTTCTTTCTGTTTGAGGAACGATTTCGGGCGCATCGACGAGAAGAACAAGCCGCAGGCCACGTTGATTGGAGTCATGCAGAAGACACGAACGGCACGCTGGTAGAAAAACACACACGGGACGGACGCGCGTATCATTACTGTCGGAGTCGCTCCGGATATCTCAAGCGTTTCGGTGGATATAGCGTGGGAGCCTTTTTTCAAGGCGCTGTAGGATTTGGCATTGGCGAGCTTGGTATTATCGCTATGATCGCCTCACACATTCCCATTCGGATCGCCATCGGCACCAGTCATTTAGTCGTGGCCATGACCGCGATTATCGCTTCGGGACTTCATCTGACCTTTGCTTCTCAGGGACATTCTTCTTCGAATATCGTGCCCTGGAATATGGTGGTCATGACCATCCCCGCCGTTATTCTTGCGGGTCAGATTTCTCCCTTTGTGGCTTCTCAATTATCAACGAAAATTTTGGAGCGCCTGATTGCCGGCTTGTTCGTGCTTATTGCCGGCGCCCTCGTGGTTTTGGCTGTCACAGGGGAGTAGAGCTTAACATTGGATGCCAGTGCCTCGGAGCTGGACTTTGGCCTTGAGAATTTTTGAACAGTCTATACACCGTTGATATACTTAACAGAGATAAATATAGCAAATTCAATTGTATGTCCAATCCCAACATGTTTTTCTTATCGTTAGGAGCTATTTGCGGCTCGATTATTATTGCCGGAGGACTGATCGCGTGGGCTCTGGTGAGCTCTAATAGCCCTCGCTCTGATAGTCCTTCTGAAGAACAAAATCCGGTTGAGAGTGCTCGCAAGGTCTCCTTTGAACTCGCGGAGAATGACCCCACGTTGGGCAGTTCGGATGCGCCGGTGACCATTGTCGAATTTAGCGATTACGGATGTCCATTTTGTAAAAAGTTTCACGCGCAAACATTCTCGCAAATCAAGAAGCAATACATAGAAAAAGATAAGGTCGAGTACCGGTATAAGCATCGTCCGGTAACCAAGCTGCATCCGCAAGCGAAGACGCAGGCTATCGCAGCCCAGTGTGTATATTCGTTACAAGGAGACGAAGCGTTTTTTGACTACACGAAGCGCCTGTTCCAGAACCAAAAACAGGCCAAGACAAAAGAGGCCCTGATAAATTTGGCTGAGAAAACCGAGGTAGATACGGAGACATTATCTTCCTGTTTGGCCAACAAAGAAACACAAGCAAAAGTGGAAGCAGATAACAGTTTAGCCCTCAAGAATGGTATGCAAGGTACGCCCACGTTTGCGGTTGGCACGGTCGAAGACGGGGAGTTTACGGGGAGAGTTTTGGTAGGAGCGCAGCCCTACTCGCGGTTTCAGCCGGTTATCGACGCCTTTCTTAACTAAGGGTTGTCTGAGTACCTATTCATACGTATAATGAAAAGTGTAAAGGTTAACAATCCGCACTATATGTCGGTAACTATTTATACTACGCCTACGTGTCAGTACTGCAAGATGGCGAAACAATATTTCCAAGAAAACAATATTGACTACACCGAGTACGACGTATCCGAAAACGAAGAGAAACGGTCCGAAATGGTTGAGAAAAGCGGGCAAATGGGGGTGCCTGTTATTGACGTTGAGGGACAACTCATCGTCGGTTTTGACAAATCGGTCGTCGCCGAGGCCTTAGAATCCTCCGAACAAACCGGAGAAGCAGAAAAACAGGCTGAAGAACAGTCAGCAAGTGGTGAGTCGAAAGCGGCCTAGAGCATTGATAGATCAGAGTTCGTTTGCGCCCTCACAGGCGTAAACGGACTCTTTTTTATCTTGGAAGTTTTGCGGTATGTGCGTCAGTTGCTTGTAAGGAAGTAAGTATGCTATACTAAATAACACAAGCTAAGAACAAACGCTATGATAAAAGTCGGACAACTCGCACCGGATTTTACGCTTACGGGCTACATCAAAGGCGAATTCAAAAATTTTACCCTTTCGGAGGTGATGCAAAACGGACAATGGGCGGTCGTGTTTTTCTACCCCTTAGACTTCACGTTTATCTGCCCCACGGAAATCCCCGGGTTTAATAAACATCAC
>PXOY01000024.1 GCA_003021915.1 Parcubacteria group bacterium SW_4_49_11 | reverse complement strand
AACCGAGGAGTTAATACGCTCCTCCTTGGAACGCAGTAAAGAACGGAGCAATCACAAAGAAAATCATACCCAGTAAAAGAAGGCCCACCAGAAATATTTTGCATGCCTTCCCGAGCGTCTTTTTCTTCGGGAGAAATTTCATACTGCAGATTACGTATTTAGCCTATTTACCTCCCACTATATCGTATAGGAGCCCTCGAGACAAGCTTCGGCAAAGCCACGCAGTTGATAGATAGAAGTCATCTCAAAAATATTACGTTCTGTTATTGTGAAGTACGGACATAATCTCGGGATATGGCTTATATTCACTACACAATGCCTACCCACCCATAGCCCCGGTTCGTTCATAGAAGCCATACCCCGAGATATATGATGAGTATAAGAATTCTGGCATGGCCTCTACATTTGAGGGCACGAGATACGATGTCTTTTTGGAAAGGCTCTTCTATTTGTTTACCTCTTGCGTTGTGCCTTCATATACGGTATCCTGTCCATAATTTGATAAGTATAAGTCATCAGTCATGAGTAGTGCCCAGTCTCTGCATGGAGAACATCGAAATCTTGTCGGCAAAAAAGTGCGCCGTCTGCGACAAAACGGAGTTACGCCCGGCGTGCTTTACGGACCGAGCGTCGAAGAACCTCTCAATGTGCAATTTAATACGTTTGACTTAGAAAAATACGTGCGGGGAATTGAGGAGAGCTCCCTCGTGAATGTGTATATCGACGACGCAGAATACACCGTACTGTTCAAAGATATTGCGTATCATCCGGTGAAGCCGGAGATCATTTCGGTAGACCTGTACGCACCAAACTTAAATCAACTCATTACTTCCCCGGTCCATCTAGACTTCGTGGGAACTTCGGAGGCAGTGGAAGTCTACAGCGGCCTGTTGGTTAAAAATAAACATGAGGTGGAAGTCGAAGCTATGCCGCGAGACTTGCCTGAACATATTCAGGTGGATCTTTCGAAACTCCAAACGTTTGATGATGTGCTTCGTGTAGAGGATATAACTGTTCCGGAAGGAGTGAAACTTCTTCACAGTTCGCAAGAAGTTATTGCGCTTGTAGAACATCCACACCAACAAGAAGAGCCAGAAGAAGAATCTGGAGAACTATCTGAAGAGCCGGAGACGACAGAGGAGTAATTTTGTGGTATACTAAAGGAAGAGTGAAAAAGACATTTCAGTACAGATAAAACCACAATCATGGACGTTAAACATGCGATCGCCGGAACTGTAGGAAGCGTAGGAATTCTTTTTCTATTACCGATAACCGTTCAGGCGCAGGAGTCTGAACGGAGCGTAGGTGAGGTGCGCGATGAGTACGAGCAAGTTGTAGAGCAAGCGGAAAGTCTGGAAGAGCAAAAGACAGATATTGAGAAAGAACTTGAAAGTTACAATCAAAAAATTGAGAATCTGAGCGAAGATATCGAACAGACAGATAAGAGTCTGTCTGAAGTTAAAGATGATTTGAAAGCCACGAAAGAAAAGATTCAGAATTTGAAAGAGGATATTGAAAATCAGAAACGCCTGATTAAAGAGTATTTGGCGACACTTCACACCGAGGAAGGCGTATCCGCGATGCGCATGATCTTTAGTAACAAAAATCTTTCCGACCTGGTCGGAAAAATAGAGAATGTCAATACCATTCAAAGCTCCCTGCGTGAACGCATTCGCATTGTTGAGAAAAATAAAAAACAAATTCGTTCTGCCAAAGAGCATATGTTCGCCAAAGAACGGGAGTTGGAGAATAAGAAGCGCCGTTTGACCAAACAAAAGAATCTGCGAGAGAACAACAAACGTCAGAAAAAGCAATTACTTAGCGACGTCAACTCAGACTTGAGCAAAAAACGGCAACGGAAAGAAAAGCTAGCCTCGGAAATTGACGCGTTAACAGGGGCTCAAGAAGAAGAAGCGGTAAGTATTAAAGAGGCGTACGAGCAGGCTGAGCTCATTTCTTCCAAACTTCACAATAAAATTTCTCCCGCCTATCTTACAGCCGTTCTCATGGTGGAATCCGGTTCGAACAGCACGGTGGGACATAACTTTGGAAGTAGCTATTATAAAGATGCGATGACGCGCTGTAAAAACCAGGAAGGGAACGGCACGAGTATTCCGGCTAAGCGTCAAGAGGATGCGTTTGAGAACATCGTAAATACGTTGGGTCTTTCGGTAAATAAGAAGGTTTCTTCATGTCCCTATCCGAGTTACCAAGGTATCGGCGGTGCGATGGGGTACGCCCAGTTTTTGCCTACTACCTGGATGAGTTGGGCGTCGATCGTCAAAAAATATAACTCCGGCGAAGAACTTCCCAATCCGTGGAACTTGGAGGACGCGATGTTGGCGGCTGCCGTAAAGTTGACCAATGCCAATCCGTCTATTGAACACGGGGATGATTTAACTTCCAATCAAGGCCTACGTCGTCAGCGCGCGCTCCAGTATCTCGGAGGAGGAAGCCATGGTTGGTACGCGAATCATATATCTTCTTCGATGAAGCGAGTCAAGCGATTAATGGGCGATACCGAAGACAACGAATCTTCTACTGACTAGAGCACTATATACTCCCACACATACAAATACTCATGCTTAAACATTCCAAAGCCTTCACTCTTTTAGAAATTTTATTGGTGGTAGCCGCAATTGGCATTTTAGCCGCGATTGTCATCGTCGCGATCAACCCGCAGAGGCAATTAGGGAAGGTGCGCGACGCCGAACGGCAGAGCGAGGTAGCCACGCTCAAGGACGCAATCGAGCAGTATTCCCTAGACACGAATGGGGAATATCCGTCCGGGATAGAAGTGAACACGTATAAGGAAGTGTGCGATACGGAAGCGGTGGCCCCGAGTAACTGTCCCGATGCGTATGTCGATTTATCCGACGTAGTGCCTGACCAGCTGGCCGCCATTCCGCGGGATCCACAAGCTTCGGATACCAATGAAGATACTGGGTACGAAGTATCCAAAGATGAAAACGGCAATATAGTTGTAAAAGCTCCGAACACCGAGATAGACACTTCTCCGAAACGAGCGGGGACGACGTTAGTGGTGGGCTACAGCCTCTCGAGCGCGTCGTACGATAACCAAAGTTTTGACCTGTCCGGAGAAGATACCTCGCCTACGGGCATGGCGTTCAATGGGGACGGAAGCAAGATGTTTGTGGCGGGAGCTAGGAACGCGAACGTGTACAGTTATAATCTGTCGACCGCGTATAATATTGGGAGTGCGAGTTATAACCAGAGCTTTGATATGTCCGGAGAAGATACGTCTCCTCAAAACGTAACGTTCAACGGAAATGGAACCAAAATGTTTGTGGTGGGACACGATACCGATAGCGTCTACAGCTACAATCTGTCGGCGGCGTATGATATTGGCACAGCGAGTTATAACCAGAGCTTTGATGTGTCCGGAGAAGATACGTATCCTCAAGACGTAACGTTCAATGGAAACGGAACCAAGATGTTTGTGGTGGGACACAATACCAATAGCGTCTACAGCTACAATTTGTCGGCGGCGTATGATATGAGCACAGCGAGTTATAATCAAAGCTTTGACGTGTCCGGACAAGATAGTCAGCTTCAAAATGTGGCGTTCAACGGAGACGGAACGAAAATGTTTGTGGCGGGAGATGATACCGATAGCGTCTACAGCTACAATCTGTCAACCGCGTATGATCTCGGGAGTGTGAATTATAACCAGAGCTTTGATGTATCCGGAGAAGATACCTGGCCTACGGGCCTAACGTTCAACGGAGATGGAAGCAAGATGTTTGTGATAGGACAGAATACTGATACGATGTATCGGTATAGTACGACGGAAGAGAAGTAGCATTTGGAATTTAGTATCTAGTATTTAGCGAAACCTGAAGGTTGCTTCAGTAACCGTGGTAAATCGATCAACGCCAGAAAGAACGTATCTATCGGCAGTCCCCCGAAAATAGGAGCTCGTGAGAGCTCCGGAAAAAACATATATGTTTTTCAGTGCCCGTAGTAAATCGAAGTGAGCGTGGTAAATAAAAAAATTCTCCTTCTCTCAACAGAGGAGGAGAATTGATTGACTTGTCTTTTTCAATTCGTTTGTGCTGACCGGTTACGAACCGATTGAAGAAACCTGCGCGACGTAGGGTTGCCAATCTTCAACTTCCTCTTCGGGCAAATCAATCGCATCCTCAACAACCTGTTCTACTTCAGAGTCCGAAAAGTTCACCGTTTCATCAAGATCCAAGGAAGCTTGATAATTGTTCTTGGTAAGAACGGTTTCCATGTAGATCCTGTGAGCGGGCGTCACCTGTTCGGCTTGGTCCGGATTTTCTTCGAGGTAGGTTCCTACTGCGCGTCGTGCGAGATGAGTAACCCCGTCGCCCGGTTGAGCACTGAAGGTATAGTCACTACCGGTGGTTTCATTCTGTTCTTCAGAATCATCGGCCGTGCCGGTGTAGATTGTCTCGCCCGGTGCCTCGTTCTCTTCAGAATTAGAATCAGAATCAGAATTTGATTCTTCGGATTCAGAAGAGGAACTTTCTCCTTGACTGTCTGACTCTTGTTCGTTTGCATCTGCCTCTTGTCCTTGCGTGTCTTCTTCCTGGTCTGTGTTCGTTTGACCTTCACCTTCGTAAATGGTTGTTGCCTCTTCCATACTGTCGTCTTGGGCAACAGACGTAGTGTCGGCTGCGCGTTCAGAATCCTGGGTATACGCGTAGATTCCCGCCCCAATCAAAAGGAGGATAATGAGAGCGGTGAGAAGTAAACGTCCGTTATCTACCAAAGCTTCTCCCAGTCGTTCAAAGAATCCGGGCTCTTGATTATTATGAGGGGTGTTGGATTCATCCATGCATATCACCTCCTTTCTACGTGGGTTAGGTTGTGTTACGCTCGTACGTTAAGTTTGAACACGAACGAGTCACATTGTTCAAATTCCCCGGTGTCTCCCCAAATGTGTTTAGCCTCGTTCTGGAGTGCTTCCATATCTTCGGGAAGCGCTTCTCCGAACAGCGGGCACTCCCGGAAAGAAGAAAGGCGAGACAGCTCTTGAAAAAGTCGCCTGTAGTGGCCTCGACCATGCGCTGAGCTGTATAGGTGCGAGGCCGGTTCTTTCTTTATGGAAGCGTTTGAATGTCGTTCAGCATCCAAATACGGAAGATTGGCAATAATCACGTGGGGAGAGCTGTGGGGACCTTTCCGAAGAAGGTCTCGACGTACGAGGCGTATATTATCTTCTACATTGTGAAGTTTAGCATTAAAGTGGGCCAAATGTAAAGCGTATGCGTCATTGTCAGTGGCCTCAAATGAATATGTGTGGAGAAATTCATTCGCTAACGTAACACTTACGCATCCGGTGCCCGTGCCTATTTCGAGAATATGAGCGTTTGCAGGTAGGGAGGTTATATATTCCTTCGCGTGCTCTACGAGATGCTCGGTTTCCGGACGCGGAGAGAGAACACCTTCGGTTATGCGAAATGCGCGCCCGTAAAATTCCACCGTACCCGTAAGATACGATATCGGATAATGGTGTCGTCTTTGCCATATAAGTTGCTGAAGCCGCATCTCTTCACCGGGGCTGAGATGACGCCTTCCTTGCGTGAACAGTGAGGTCCGGGACATGTCAGTTGCTTCTTCCAGTAAGATACACGCATCCAGTTGCGGAGAAGACGACACGTCTTGTAAGGAACCAATAAGATTATTCAGGGTGTTCTTGATAGTACTCATCGAGGGCGTTCACGATAGGGGAAAAGACGCCGGACATGACACGTTCGACGTTTGGGAAGTTGCGGCCGATACGGTGATCGGTAATGCGGTCTTGAGGAAAATTGTACGTGCGAATTTTCTCGGAACGATCGCCGCTTCCGATTTGACTGCGTCTTTGGGCTGACTCTTCCGCCTTTTCCGCGGCTAATTGAGCTTCGTAAATTTTCGTTCGCAAAAGTTTGTCCGCCTTTTGGCGATTTTTGAGTTGAGATTTTTCGTCTTGACATGCCACAACGGTGCCTGTCGGGATATGCGTCAGACGCACGGCCGAGTCGGTCGTATTCACGCTCTGGCCACCCGGACCGCTCGAGCGGAATGTTTCCATCTCAATCTCATTTTCGTTGATGTTCATATCTACGTCCTTCGGGACAGGCAGCACGGCGACCGTAACGGTAGACGTGTGAGTTCGTCCCGATTTTTCCGTCTCGGGCACGCGTTGAACCCGGTGTACGCCGCTTTCGTACTGAAGGCTCTCGTAGGCTGCTGTTCCTTGAGCCTCAAACGTACCTTCCTTCAGTCCTCCGGCGTCGTTCATAGACAGCGTAATCACCGAAACGTTTACTCCCTGTTCTTGAAGAAAGGAGAGATACGCCTGCCACAGTTCCCACGCGAACAGGCCCGCTTCTTCGCCACCCGCGCCGGCGCGAATTTCTACCATAATTTCTCGCGGAATCTCTTTTTTCGGAGTTAACAGCTCCTTGCGTTCTTGCTGTTTCGCCTCTAACTCTTGATGAAGTTCGTTTTGCTCTTCGCGAGCCATTTCCCGCATCTCTTCGGAAGATTCCTCTGCCAAGAGCTGTTCGTTTTCCGAGATGCGTCGGTTAAGTTCGGCAATATCATCCTCTGTACTTACCAACTGCGATAGAAATGCGTGACGCCGGGAAAGCTCGGCGAGTTTGTCCGGATTCTTTGTTACTTCGGAGGTTCCCAGCTGTTCGGCAATGTCTTGTAATTCGGAGCGATACTCTTCAGTAGACGGCATAGCACGAAATTCTTACGCCGCTTCTTCTTCTGAGGGAGTGGATTCTTCGTCTGAGGACTCTTTTCCTTCGGTCTGAGCCTCCCGAGCCTCTTCTTTATTGCGCTGAATAGCTTCCTTTTTTTCCATACGTTGACGGAATTTTTCTACGCGACCAGCGGTGTCCACCAGAGCTTCTTCGCCGGTATAAAACGGATGGCAATTACTGCACACCTCCACAAACAGCTCTTCTTGCGTAGACCCCACCTCAAACGTAGTTCCGCAGGCACACGTAACAGTTGCTTGATGATATTGGGGATGAATTCGTTCCTTCATAGCAGAATTAAGATTATACGCTTACCATAAGAATAGCATATAATAAAGGAAACGTCAATTTAAGAAACACATAACTGAGAAGCCGGACATTTGACAAATCAACGCGTACCAAGTATGATCAAGGAAGATTTAATATCAGTTCGATAACTCGAGTATTTACGTTATGCCCACAACTCAGCAACTCGTTCGTAAAGGACGAACGGACAAGCGAAAAAAGACGAAAGCACCGGCGCTTAAAAAGCGATTTAACATGCTCAAGAATAAACCGGTGGAAGATAACGCGCCGTTCAAACGTGGTGTGTGTACGAAAGTAACGACCACTACTCCCAAAAAGCCGAACTCCGCACTCCGTAAGATTGCCCGTGTACGCCTCTCAAACAATCAAGAAGTTACGGCGTATATTCCCGGTATCGGACACAATCTTCAAGAGCATTCCGTCGTTCTTATTCGCGGAGGACGGGTAAAAGACCTTCCGGGAGTTAGGTACCACGTGGTACGTGGCGCTTTGGATGCCGCCGGCGTGGAAGGAAGTACGCAACGGCGCAGTAAATACGGCGTGAAAAAGCCCAAGAAATAATGTAAGAGTGTTTTATGTCTCGTAAACGACCCAATTTTGATCGCGTAGTACAGCCCGATGCCAAATATAATGACATTTTGGTTGCTCAGTGTGTTAACTACATTATGCAGGATGGAGAAAAGGCGATCGCGCAACGTATTTTCTATCGAGCCATGGATATTATCGCCGAGGAAATGAACACGAAAGAGCCGTTGAGTATCTTTAAACAGGCGGTCAAAAACGCGACGCCGCTCGTTGAGGTGCGCTCGAAGCGTTTAGGAGGTGCGAACTATCAGGTCCCCGTAGAGGTGCGTCAACAACGAGGAACGTCTCTAGCGTTGCGGTGGATTCTGCAAACCGCTCGAAACCAACAGGGTAAGCCGATGGAGCGTAAGTTTGCCAACGAACTTATGGACGCTTACAATAAAACGGGCGCGGTTATCAAAAAACGAGAAAACGTTCATAAAATGGCAGAAGCCAACAAAGCGTTCGCACACCTCGGATAGTAACAGACAAGTAAGTAATTACGCTCTTATGGCACGTCAAGATATTGGACTGAAAGCCACTCGAAACATTGGAATTATTGCGCATATTGACGCCGGTAAAACCACTACAACCGAACGCATTTTATATTTCACGGGGCGCAAACATAAGGTAGGAGAAGTCCACGAAGGAGAAGCGGAAATGGACTGGATGAGCCAAGAGCAAGAACGAGGTATTACGATCACCTCCGCCGCTACTACGTGTTATTGGAATGATCATCGTATCAATATTATCGACACGCCCGGTCACGTAGATTTTACTGCGGAAGTTGAACGCTCACTCCGTGTGTTAGATGGAGCCTTAGTGGTCTTTGACGGCAAAATGGGGGTTGAACCGCAATCCGAAACGGTGTGGCATCAGGCTAATAAGTATGCTGTGCCGCGTATTTGTTTTGTCAATAAAATTAATCAGGTGGGAGGTGACTTTTTCCAGTCCCTGGAATCCATTCGGAATCGGCTGTCTGAGAAGTCGGTGGTGGTCGGCCTTCCGATCGGTAAAGAACACGACCTCCGTGGAATGGTGGATCTTATTGAGAATAAAGCGTATGTCTACGAAGATGTATATGATCGGGAGCTTCAACATACCGATATTCCCGAAGACATGGCCGAAGACGTAGAAGCGTATCGCAACGAACTGATTGAAACGCTCTCGGAAAATGACGACACGCTTTTGGAAAAATTCCTCGGCGAAGAAGAAATAACCTCCGAAGAAATTCGTACGGCGCTTCGGAACGCCACCTTGGCGAACGAAGTGTTTCCCGTTTTCGGGGGTGACGCACGCACGGCGATCGTTACGCATATTTTGGATGCCATTATTGCGTACCTTCCGTCTCCGTTAGAGGTTAAACCGGTTGAGGGACACGCTGTTGATACGGGAGAAGACATTACCCGTGAGGCGGATCCGGACGGGTCGTTAGCAGCCTTGGCGTTTAAGGTGGTGTCCGATCCGTACGTGGGACAGTTAGTGTTCGTCCGTGTCTATTCGGGCAAAATGCAGGCCGGTACGTATGTTCATAACACGAAGAAGGGGCAGAAGGAACGTGTGGCTCGCTTGGTGAAAATGCATGCCAACTCCCGTTCAGAAGTGGACGAGTTAGTTGCGGGAGAAATTGGAGCCGTGGTTGGCTTTAAAGATACGATGACCGGAGAGACTCTGTGCGGCTCTAAAGAGCAGGTAGTGTTGGAACAGATTTCGTTCCCGGAACCCGTTATTCAGGTACGCCTCGAGCCTAAATCCAAGCAAGATCAAGAAAAAATGAGTACGGCTATTCAACGATTGGCCAAAGAAGATCCAACCTTCCGCATAACCTCGGATGAGACGACCGGTGATACGCTGATTTCCGGAATGGGAGAGCTCCACTTGGATATCCTCGTGGATCGTTTGGAACGCGAATTCGGAGTGGCAGTGAATCGCGGTCAGCCTCAGGTGGCGTACAAAGAAACCATCACCGCCGCCAGCAACGCGGAAGGGCAGTTTATTAAACAGAGCGGTGGACGCGGACAGTATGGTCACGTTTGGCTTCGTGTTGAACCGTTGGAAGAAAAAGAGGAGAGCGACGAGGATGCGGAGTTCGAGTTTAAGAATGAAATCCGCGGAGGTGTCGTGCCCTCCGAATATATTCCCGCCGTAGAAAAGGGCGTCAAGGAAGCGACCGAAAAAGGTGTGGTCGCAGGTTACCCGATGATCGGAGTCAAGGCCGCCATTTATGACGGGTCGTATCACGAAGTTGACTCAAACGAAGGAGCGTTCAAAATCGCCGGGTCTATGGCCTTTACCAATGCTGCGAAGCAAGCCAAACCGGTTCTTCTGGAGCCGATCATGGATGTGGAAGTTGTGATCCCGGAAGACTACATGGGCGATGTCGTGGGAGATATCAATTCTCGGCGCGGCGTCGTGGAAGACATAAGCGATGTGCAAGGCATGAAAGTGATTACGACGCAAGTGCCGCTGGCGCAGATGTTCGGGTACGTAACCACGCTGCGCTCCATGACGCAGGGACGCGGACTCTCGTCTATGCAGTTCCGTGATTATCAGCAGGTCCCGGCCAAAATCCAACAAGAGATTAACCAGGGCTAATTTGTCCTAAATAGCTTCGCTCATGCGCATTGGCATCGACGCTCGATTTTTAGGGCCAGCCGGTAAAGGCCTGGGACGGTATAGCTTTAAGCTTGTCACCGAGCTGGAAAAACTTGATGACGAACACGAGTATTTCATTTTTGTAAGAGCTCATAACTATGACGCGTACGTCCCCGCAAATCCGCGCTTTCATAAAGTTTTGGCGGACGTACCCTGGTACACTGTGAACGAGCAAGTGCGATTCGCACGGATCCTGTATGAATATAAGTTGGATCTCGTGCATTTTTTACATTTCAACGTGCCCATCTTGTACCGCCGTCCGTACATCGTAACCGTGCATGACCTCATTCTCTTAGAATACCCCACACGAAAAGCTTCCCCCTTCGGTACACTTTTGTATTGGGGAAAGCATTTCGCATATCGGTTAGTTATTCAGAATGCGGTCGTAACCGCGAAGCAAGTCATTACCATCTCGAATTTTACCAAACACGTTATCGAGCGCCGTCTCAAAACGCCCGCTCCCAAAATACGCCGCATCTACGTGGGAGTGGATGACCATCCGTTTCCTCCGGCCAACACGGAGGAGGTCGCAGAACACGTCCCGGAGATTGGTGCGGCTCCGTATCTCTTATATGTCGGAAACGCCTATCCGCATAAAAATGTCGAGGGACTTGTCCGCGTGTTTTCTCGTCTCCTGAAGGACGCCCGCTATCAGAACTGGAAGCTCGTCTTAGTCGGCAAAGAGGACTATTTCTTTCAGCGTATTCGTGAACTCGTGAAGGAGTTGGAAATCTCGGAGAATGTGGTATTCACCGGCTTTGTCCCTGATACCATTCTGGGGGAGTTGTATCAAAACTGTCGTCTGTACGTATTTCCTTCCCTCTATGAAGGATTCGGTCTTCCTCCGTTGGAAGCCTTAGCTTCGGGGGCTCCCATTTTTATCTCTGATAAAACGTCGTTACCTGAAGTGTGCGGAGAGGTGGCGGAGTACTTTTCTCCTGATGACGAGGGGGAATGGCTCGCGCGTTTGAAGGAAGTGCTGGAGAATCTCGACGCTATACGAGACTCTCAACAGGAACAAGCGCCTCGCTTACTCGCCCAATATTCCTGGCGCGACATGGCGAAAGCCACGCTTACGGTGTATAATGAACAAAGACCACCCGACTCTGTCGTATAAGTGTAACCGTCATGGCTGTTCAAAAACAAAAACGCGAAAGAAAACGAAGATCCCAACAGGCAAAGAAGCGCCGGAGCAAGCGAACGACGCCGAAGGATGTTGATATTCCGCTCGAAGATGACCAATCTTCTGAAAAAGCACACGATGCATATGCTCACGCCGAACCCTCTCAAAAGACACAGCGGCAGGATACACGGAAAACACGTTCCCAAACACGAAAACGCGTGCCGGAAGTATGGGCCGCGCCTCCTTCCAATCAAGTAAAGAAACCCGGGAACCGTAACCGTGGCTCCAAATCCACATTGCCGGGGCACACACACGGAGAGGGACGGATGCCGAAACGGGAACTAGCGGTGTTTATGGTATGCATCATGCTTATGCTGGCTGTCATCCCGTTCGGGCAGTACGTGAATTCTCTCTTGAGGATCAAAGATAATCTGCGCGTTAAAGTCACGGCCGCTCAAACACTTCTCACACAGAGCGTACAAGAGGGGGAGTGGGAACAGACGGCCCACTATTTGTCTCTTCTTGAAAAGCAATTCGCCCAGGCCGCTCAGCAATTTCCGCAATCTTCGGCTCTGAAGAGCCACGTGATTTCCGTAGCTCCCACGGGCAACATGCTTGTTCAGGGCAATGTGCTTTTAAATCAGGCTGAGGCCGGCGCTCAGTACGGAGGTCGGATCGCCGAGCAACTCGCGCAGACGCGAAGCGGGTCAGAGTCGGATTCGCGGAAAATGGGGAACCTGACCGAATCGTTTGTACAAACGGCAGAGATTACACGCAGTGTGCTTCCCGACATGAGAGCAGCGTTAGGCAAAACGCAAGAGAGCCTCAACGAACTGCCGACTTGGATGATTCCTTCTTCGGTAAGTTCTGACCTAGAGAGAGCTCAACAGATCATTCCTCCGTTGCAGGGAGTAATGCGAGACGGCCAGGACTATCTTGATATGCTCTTGGAATTTGCCGGCCAAAAGTACAAACGGAAATATCTCTTTGTGTTTCAGAATAATCAGGAAGTCCGAGCGAGCGGAGGATTTATTGGTACGTATGGAGTGATGAGAATTCACAAAGGCGAGGTCGAGAATCTGGATATTCAGTCCATTTATGACGCGGACGGGCAGTTACGCAAGCGAGTCATTCCGCCGAAACCCTTGCAATCCCTTACCAGACAATGGCATTTGCGAGACGCCAACTGGTTTGCAGATTTTCCGGTCAGCGCGCAACGTATGATCCAATTTTATGAGCATACGGGCGGTCCGACCGTAGATGGGGTCATTGCCCTCACGCCGCCGGTAGTCAGAGACTTGGTGGAGATTGTGGGCCCGATTGAGATGCCTGCGTATAACACTACGGTGACGGCGGACGAATTCGTACGTATCGTGCAACAACAGACAAGCGTCAAATACGATAAGGAACGTAACAATCCCAAAGCCTTCATCAATGACTTGGCGCCCAAGATTTTAGAGCGCGTTTTCACTGCAGATCAAGACAAGTATCAGCAAATCGCCAATGTTCTTGCCCGCGGTG
>PXOY01000023.1:1575-5297 GCA_003021915.1 Parcubacteria group bacterium SW_4_49_11 | reverse complement strand
TCACCAGCGGAAAATCCGCCCGCGGCGGCGGCTGTGCCGTGTCCGCCTTCGTACCATTCCGGCGGCTCAGTGACCACGTCTTCAAACGCTTTCCCCCATTTGTCAGCGACCCCCAGGACCATGGCGTACGGTAATAACTCGAAGAAAATATTTTCTTTTTCTTGAAATTCGAGGCGCTCTTCTTCGGCCACGTTCACATATTGACGATACCCCTCAATTTGACTGTACATATCCGCCCCCGCCTGGGTGCGTTTGGGCACAACGTTGCCAAAGAGAAAGAACCCTACACCGACAATGGCCAACATGACGCCCCACCACAGATAACTCGTTCCCAAA
The DNA here is from genome assembly GCA_003021915.1 of Parcubacteria group bacterium SW_4_49_11. Classification (GTDB taxonomy): domain Bacteria; phylum Patescibacteriota; class Minisyncoccia; order SW-4-49-11; family SW-4-49-11; genus SW-4-49-11. The sequence goes on along the minus strand of PXOY01000023.1, from coordinate 4,961 downwards.
GCGACACCTGCTCCGACAAACGCAAGGATAGCGCCCAGCGCCATCCATCGACCGGCGATACGTTGGGGTTTGCTGCGGAAGTATTCCTCTCCGTTCATATCCGTATAAATCTGCTCTTGAATATCGGAAGCATGTTTGGCCAAAGCGTGCTTTTTGTTGAGTGTTTCCATATTCACAAGCGGCTGGTCCCCTTCCTCTTCCAAATGCTCCTGAGCAAAGATCTTCTCCAGAAGTTCGGTTTCGTAAGCGCGTAGATCATCTCTCTCTCTGTAATCCGGATCCCGAAGTTCCAGTTTATGAATTTTCTCGGATCCGATAAACTTATCTTTTTCTTCTTCCTTAATTTTTATTACTCCGCGCACCGCCAAATCCACGATAGTCGCGGCAAATTCGTCCTTCTTCGTCTCTTGATGGTAGATACGACTCACCTCGGCCGGACGTAACTCTTGAGGCGGTTTATATTGCCTGACAATCGGACGCTTGAGCGTGTACTGATTCTTAGCTCGGTAATATAACCATCCGATGAGTGCGAGGAACAGCACCCCAACTATGCCCGGAAGAACCCGACGGATGAGTATGTACTTTGTTTGTTCGAAAGAACTCACACCTGCTACGACGCCCTTTTCAAACCCGACCGCCACGGTAAAGAACGCTTCTTGAAGGGTTGTATCAAGCGTAAAGGTCACCGTATTCTCGTTTTGCTGGGTTGTGCACTTTTGCTTAGTGCTTCCCTGTTCTCCGGTATAACAGGACGTTTTGATCGAATTTACGTCTACTTCGTTCGGGAGATTCACGGTGACGGTGGAGTTGGCCACCGGCGCGTCCCATTGATCCCCGATGGCGTTCCAATATACCTCATCGAAATCCTCATAATGACGAAACGCTCCTCGTTGCCAATATTCTGTATCACTGCGGAGGGAGTTCGCTTGATACCACAACGGTCCGGTTACCGTATACACAACCGTAAATGTATGACGTCCGGAAAATTTTTCCTCTCCCGATTTAACATCAATCAAAAGGGTGCCGTCTTCGCGCTTGGTGGTGTATCGGGTATTCTCCTGATCCGTGGCAGTAGCCTTTTGAACGTCAACGGAAATACCCTCCAACGGAATGTCTCGACTAAATTGGTTAAACTCCTTTTCGCCGAAGTCGTACCGAATCGTCTCTTTCACCCTGAGCGTATGGTCTTTCTGTACATCTAAGACCACATCGTATTGGGGAATAAGCCGGTCGGAATCCGCTAAACCGGAGACCGGCATTCCAAAGAGAAAACCTCCTATCACCAAGAGGATACCCCGCATGAGCAACGGAAATGAAACTAATCGGTGCCGCACCATATATTATAATCTCTCTATTAGGGGTAGCATAGCATACATACCTTTCGTGCACCAGGGATCAACGTCTTTTCTTTTTGTTTTTCAGCTTCAGTTTTTTTCTTAAGGCCAAAAGTCCCAATCCGCAACTAATTCCGACAAAAATACCTCCTATTATCCCTAACGAAAGACGAAGTGCGGATCCTCCTTGTTGAGCACTCTTTTGCGCCGCAGAACTCTGGGATTGAGATGATTGAGAACGCCATTCTTGTACACGCTCCGGAACCTCAAACGTCCCCGCGGGGGCGGTAACAGCTACGGTAAAGAGGTCTTGGACTGCAAACTTCTCTGAAGAAGAAATCGTTACCTCGTTGTTTTGTTTGGTTACGCTGCAGTTCTGTTTTTGATCGTTTGTGGGGCCGGTAAAACATTGCGCTTTTAACTGCTTTGTTGTGTCCGGAAAAATAATCCTCGCGTGGGCGTTGGTTACCGGAACACTCCATTGACTCCCCACAATATTCCAACCTATCTGCTCTGTTTGGGGATAAAAATGCACCAAACTTTTCCGCCACCCTTCTTTCTGATTATCCTCTAAGGCCAACTTTTGAAGTTTGCTATCTACGCTGTACACGATGGTTATGTCTTCGGTACCTTGAAAGCTCCCTTCACGGTTTTTCACCGTCAGACGTTTGCCATTGTCTTGTATTTGTTCACTCTGAAAAGAAACCGTTTCGTCCTTAACTTTGACGTCTGATATGCTCATGTCATAATGGCTGGTATCAAATGTTTGGGAAAATTGGTTTACTGCTTGCTCGCCAAACTCATAGGTTATGCGTTCTTGTACATCAACTGACGCATCAAAGTTGACGCGCAAAACCACATTCAACTGAGATATTTCCGACTGGGCAGCCACTGAAGCCGGCACCCCCGCCACCATCAGGAGCATCAAAGTTGCCACGATACGCATTCGTTTCATAGACTTATTCTTTATAGTTACTCCGTTGTCTCTGTAAGAATATCACACTTGTTATCCCTAAAAGAATCAAGAGTCCGTACAGAAGGACAACGTTTGCATCCATGTTCCACGGGAGTTGAGGTACCCGCTGTTCTCCGTCCGTAACGGCGAAGGGCCACAGAAAGCGCAAAGACGCAAGCATGAGACCGCCCAAAAACGCCATCAAGACGTCATGCCATCGTTGCAGAGCGTAGCGCACCACCCGAATAAAGAGTAAAAAGCCGAGGAGCACTCCCAGACCGAGGGTGATAAGCTTTGTTAGAAGCATAAATGAAATATCCCCTTCCACGAGAGAACTCACCAGGGCAATAGCCGGTTTATAAACGCCAACAATCAAAAGCACAAACGACCCGCTGATACCAGGCAGAACCATAGCCGAAACACCGATAAACCCTCCGAGGAAGAAAAGCCACAAAGGCGGATCAACCGCTACCGGATTGACAAAATGAAAGAGGAAGAAAAACGTGATCGCTGTAAGCACAATTAACGACACGATACCCACTGTTCGGGCCGAAATACGTCGAAACGGGATCCACACAGCGCCCAAGACGAGCCCAAAAAAGAACGCAAATACGCCGTTCTCACTCACTCCCAAAAGAAATTCCAACAGCCTTGCGAGGCCGAGAATGGCGACCACCATCCCGCCAATCAGCGTCAAACCAAACCGCCACGAGACATTCCCCCAAATCTCTTTCAACGAGCGGGGGTTCGAGCTCTGAAAAGGCTTCCAGAGGGTCCGCTTAACCGCTTCGGAAATTTCAAATAAAAATTCCACGTACGCCTCATAAATGCCCATGACTAACGCCAACGTAGAACTACTCACGCCCGGGATCACCTCGGTGGCGCCCATAATTAATCCTTGCAAAAATGTGCGGAGTCGATCAGGCATAGAAATAACGTTATGTCCTCTTAAGGATAGCTTGAAGATACCATTGAAGTCAAAGACCCCCTCCTCGGGGGCGAGGAGGGATAGGTGAGCGTTGAACGAGTGCGAACAGGCATGATATCTTAAACAAGAAGTCGACCATACATACTGATGGCTTCCGTTCCTTTGAAAT
>PXOY01000023.1:0-1529 GCA_003021915.1 Parcubacteria group bacterium SW_4_49_11 | reverse complement strand
TCAGATGGCGTGCTCCTGCGCGCCCGACCGTTCCAAGACCCGAGCTCTTCGGTGACCATCGCTCAATTCCACGGGTACCAAGCAGGCCATACGTCGGCACCACCCGCGTTCTACGAGCAGGCAGATCTCGTGTTTCATTGCTACCCGCGAAACACAGAAGCGCGACAGATGTTTCCGGATGCGTCCGGTATCGTGTACCTTGTTCCTCCGTTTTTTCGGTGGACACCCGTCATTTTCTATGTACGAGACGGGCCGGCCGATCCGATCAGCACTGTGCAGCGTCTGGGCTAACGGCCCTCCACGGCTTCGTCAGCTTGTACGACGAAGCTTTTTCTTGTCAAACTATCCCGCATGGAGTATACTATATCTATAGCTCATTAGTTCATTTTTTAGGAGTGCTCAATGTCTGAACTTCAACATCAGAATTCCTTTCTCGGTTCCGTTCGGGAACAATTTCCCGAGTTAGAAACACTGGAAGCACGCATCCTGTACATAATCAGTAAGAAACCGCGAGAAGGGGCGTCATTCAAAGATATTAAAGGGCGCCTAGAACCTACCTCATCCGTCTTCGGTAATAAAAAGGGAGGATTCTACGCGGTCATCGCTGACCACCTCCGCAGGCTTCGGAGCAAGAACCTCATCCGAGAAAAATACAAAGAAGACGATCAACACTTCCTCTATTATCAAATTCGGTACTATCCCACGCTTCGTGCGGTACTTTATACTCATCACTCGTGAGAGATAGCACCGATCTTCAGCCTGGTCCCAACGGATCGGGCTGGTTTACTTCTCGCCCGTGCTTAAGCTATAATAGCGGCGTATTAATCGTATCTATATGCTCACCATTTCAGACCTAAAAAAAGAGGTGGTTATTATGCTTGATGAGGAACCGCACTTGGTCCTGGATACCGACCTTTCGAAGCGCGGCCGTGGAGGCTCGGTCCTGCGCACGCGCCTTAAAAATTTGGTGAGAGGCGCATACGTCGAGCGTAATTTCCGTCAAGGCGATAAATTCGAACAGGCAGACGTCACCGAATCGTTTGCGCAATTTCTTTATACGGATGATACCGGGTATCACTTTATGGATGAGAACACGTTTGAACAATTCACCTTAGATGAAGAAACAATTGGAGACAAACGCTATTACCTTAAAGAAGGTGACGTGCTCCGCATTCTCATGTATCAGGAAGAGCCTCTCACCATTTCTCTGCCCGATCGCGTGAAGCTCACAGTTACGTCCTCACCACCGGCAGTGAAAGGAAATACGGTCGACGCGGCTCTGAAAACAGTCTCAACCGAAACGGGCTTGGAAGTTGAAGTTCCGATGTTCGTCGAAGAAGGGGAAACAATCCAGGTGGATCCCGGTACCGGACGGTACGTTTCTCGAAAGTAACCGGATGATGATTTACTTCCAGTGATAGGCCACATCAGCTTCTACGGGCAACGGGACAGACGCGTTATAAACCGAGCTCATGAGATCACGGAGCGGCTCGATATAGGCTTGTACCTCCTCTTCGGCGATCTCAAAC
>PXOY01000022.1 GCA_003021915.1 Parcubacteria group bacterium SW_4_49_11 | reverse complement strand
CCCGCACTGCCCCCGTGTCCGATCAGCTTGTGAGGCACGGTATACCCCTCTTCAATGAGCCATTCCGCAGAGGCAATATAATCCGAAAACGTATTTTGCTTGGAAAGATATTTGCCGTTCTCGTACCATTGTCGTCCTTTGACTCCCCCTCCGCGCACATGGGCGAACGCGAAGACAAAGCCACGATCAAGCAGAGACAAACGAGGCACAGAAAAACGCATCGGATAGGTAAGACCATACGAACCATAACCACCCAGCCAGAGCGGATTTGATGTTCTGTACGCCACGTTCTTTTGATACGCCAATGAGATGGGGATTTGCGCACCATCCTCAGCAGTGGCGTAGCGGCGTTCCATGACGTAGTCGTTGGGATCAAACCCGCCCGGAATCTCCTGCTCCTTAACTATATGCCAGGCGCCGGTATGCATATCATAATCCACCACTTTGCGCGGGGTGACCAAAGACGAATATTCAAACCGCACGAGACGCCGATCAAATTCCGGATTCGGACCGATGTCCAGATCATATAACTCTTCGGGAGGGGTGAGCGTGTATTCCGTACCCGAGTGCAACTCCCGAACACAGAGTTGGGTCAGCCCTTCCACGGTTATTCCTACCACGACGTAATGCGTAAAAAGCTCAATCGTATCTAACACGTGACCGGGCCGATGCGGAATCCGCTCGTACCAATGCGCGGGAGTTTGAATATGTTTGGGTGCGATCTCCAAAAGCTTAAAGTCGGGGGCGTTATCATTGGAGAGGACATAAAACACGCCATGGCTATAATCCACCACATATTCGTGCTCGTTTCGGCGTTCCCAGAACACGCGCGGCCTGTCATCTGTACCATCCGCTTTGATAAAGGATACCTCTGAGGTAACCATACTCTGACTCTCCATAAAAATATACGATTCGTCCGCGGAGCGGTCCAGTCCCACCGAGAATTTTTCATCCTCCTCTTCGTACATAAGGACATCTTGGGTGGAGCTTGTTCCTAAGACGTGTTGATACACCCGGTACGGACGATGCGTAGAGTCGAGCACGGTGTAGTAACACGTCCGCGCATCCATGGCCCAGACGAGTTCGGCCACATCCGTCATGTATTCCGCATAATGACTGTCGGTGGCTACGTTCTTAAAGGAAAGCGTATACCGCTCCGCTCCCTCAATGTCTACTGCGTACGCTACAGTTGTATGATCGGGACTCATCTCAAACACGCCCAACGAAAAGAACGCGTGCCCCTGGGCCAAAAGGTTTTGATCTAAAATAATTTCTTCCTCCGTATGGGATCCGCGCGTACGACAGAGTATCGAATATTGCTTTCCTTGCTGGGTACGCGTATAGTATGTCCAGCCATCCTTATAAATCGGCGCAGACACGTCGGTTTCCTTGATCCGCTGTTTCATTTCGGTAAACAGTTCGTTCTGAAGCTGGGTGGTTTCCGCCATTTGACGGTCAGCATAGCGATTCTCCGCTTCGATATAATTCAATACTTCCCGGTCGGTTTTATCTCGATATCCATACAACGGATCTATCCGTTCTTCCCCATGAATAGCGATCGTCTTCGGTTTTTGCGGAGGTTGCGGGGGCCTGACTGCTGACATACCAAACATTCGTTACTTTCTTCTCATCGTACGCTATTGGCCGTTTGAAAGCAAACAGAAAAAGGATGGACTATACCTTTGGGAGGCGTGTGTTTCATATGACGGTTACTGACCCTCGTCCCCCCATATGAAGGGATTATTTGCGTCGTTTCGTAAGATACGCTCTGTCTTGCAGATCAGCGGGCAGAAACGATTCGTCCGTATATTTTTCGTATCCCTCGCCATACCCCATTTCTTTCATGAGGCGGGTCGGCGCGTTACGCACCTGATAGGGAATGGCCAGGTTTCCAAAGCGCTTCACATCATCCAGCGCTTCAAAGTACGCTTCGTACGCACTTCGGTCTTTGTTGGCTTGTGCCAAATATGCCGTACAGTGAGCGAGGTTAATCTGCGCTTCCGGAAGGCCGACCGTCTCGACTGCGCGGAACGTCTCATTGGCCACGACAAGCGCCGTAGACTGCGCGAGGCCAATGTCCTCGCCGGCAAAAATAACCAGACGCCGGGCAATAAACTTGGGGTCTTCGCCTCCTTCGAGCATGCGAGCCAAGTAATATAAGGCCGCGTCCGGCTGACTCGCGCGCATCGACTTAATAAACGCGCTGATCGTATTGTAATGTTCGTCTCCCTCTTTATCGTACTGAATTTGATGAGACTTTACGAAATGAGCCAGCACATTCGTATCTATCGTTTCATAGAGATGCCGCGCCTCTTCCAAGAGAGAAATGATTTTCCGTGCATCACCCTCGCCCATTTCGGCGAGAACACGCCTGGCCTCTTCGGTCACCGCGAGGCCTGTCCGATCGATCACCTCCGTCATTTCTTCCGTGGATAAGGCATAGAGACTAAACACGTGGAGGCGAGATAATAACGGCGCAATTATTTCAAAACTCGGGTTTTCAGTTGTAGCGCCAATAAGGGTGATTTCTCCGGTTTCCACGTACGGAAGTAAGATATCTTGCTGGAGTTTGTTGAACCGATGAATTTCATCGAGAAAGAGCATTTTCGGCGCCTCCGTCTCGTACTCCACGATACGCTTAATGTCTTGTTTGCCTGCCGAAACCGCCGAAAGTTCGAACAGCTCCCCGTTTAAGCCTCTGGCGTAAATGCGAGCCAACGTCGTTTTTCCCGTACCGGGAGGTCCCCATAGGATAAACGAAAACCGATGCTTCTCTACAATGGCTGCACGAAGTGGACCGTTATCTCCCACCAGGTGCGCCTGACCAATAAATTCGTCGAGTGTTTGCGGTCTGATCTGTTCCGCGAGGGGTGTCATATACCCGTATGGTAGTTCATGGAAAGCTTTTCTGCAACACGAGCGTGTATGCCGTGCGGCACGGCGGTATCAGACAAACGCGTATACGTGTCTATTAAAAACCGGAAGAAACGTTGTGTTCCTTCCGGTCTTTTTCATTTTTTTACCAGCGGAGAAGCATATTGCTTCAGTCGCGAGCGATTTACATGTTCTCTTTTTGGGGCGCGGGCTCGTTCTCGCCTTCCAGAGCAGCAACTCCCAGGATCGCGAGCGCTAACACCACGTGAAGGAAGTTGTCCGCTTGGTTTACCTCGACGAGACCAAGTCCCAAAAGACCGCTAACATTACCACTACTCGCGCCAACGACGATAAATCCGAGCACAGCTATCAACAGATAAATGATTCCAAACACAATAAGCACGCGCTTGGTATTTTCGGTCGTCACGAGCGTGGTTACCATGAGCAGGTAGATAACTCCTGTCAGAATGTGAACGAGATCATGTCCCACGTTCGTGTGGAAGAGTTGGCCGTCTCCTACCAACCCCAGTCCTCCGAGGAACGGGAGAATTCCGACGAGTACGAAGACAACTCCGAGTACACCGGTTAAGGTTTTTACGGGATTAGACATAGAAGTATGTTTAGTTTACCTTCTATTATGAAATAATAACATAAGTCGCTCTGTGTGTCATCCATTGAATGTGGAAAACTTCGATTTACTACGGTCACTCAAAAAACATGCTGTTTTTTGCGGCTTCCTCGCGGAAGCCTATTTTCGGGGGACTGCATTTTAGCTCGATCATTACTGGCGTTGAACAGATATTACTATATATCTCGATTTACTACGGTCACTTAAAAAACATGCTGTTTCC
>PXOY01000021.1:3956-4715 GCA_003021915.1 Parcubacteria group bacterium SW_4_49_11 | reverse complement strand
AGGTGAAGTCCTAAAACCCGATCAAAGCGCATGAACATTTTCTCGATATGGCGTTGCGGAATATCTTCCCCTGCGTCCAGGCGTTTGTTGACGTCATGGATAAAGTCGAAGATCTTCGCGAGTGCTTGAGGAGTGTCCAAGTCATGATTTACCGCATTTCGGAAATCTTTCTGAAGTTTCTTGAGTTGCGGCATAATGTCGGGATTTTTGCGATTGGTTTGGGTATGCACGCGGCGGAGGAATGCTCTGAGGCGCGCGAGCGTGCGCGCAGACTGCGTGAGGATGGGATAGGAAAACGAGAGATCACTGCGGTAATGCCCTTGCAAACAGAAAAATCGAAAATCGAGCGGGCTAAAGCCCGCTTCAAGCAGATCGGGGAGAATGACGAACGTGCCCGCGGATTTGGACATTTTTTCGTCTTTAAGGGTTAAAAAGTACGAATGGAGCCAGTACCGGGCCAGTGGTTGGGAGTGAAGAGCTTCAAACTGGGCGATTTCGTTCGGATGGTGGGTAGCGAGATGATCTTTGCCCCCGGTATGAATATCAAATGGAGCGTGAAGAAGGGCGTTGCTCATGACAACGCATTCGGTGTGCCACCCCGGGAAACCTTTGCCCCAGGGGCTGTCCCATTCCATGTCGCGCTGTTTGTCTGCGGGAGAGAATTTCCACAGAGCGAAGTCCGTAGGGTTTTTCTTCTCTCCCACAGAGACCCGAGCACCTTCTTGCAGTTGATCCGTATCGAGGGTGCTCAGCTTTCCG
>PXOY01000021.1:0-3888 GCA_003021915.1 Parcubacteria group bacterium SW_4_49_11 | reverse complement strand
CGCCGTCCTCTAAGAGGTAGGTGTAGCCCGCTTGTTCGAGCTTCTGAATCAGGCGACGTTGCTCGGGGATGTAGGCAGTTGCGTGCGGATAGTGATTATCAGGGCGGATATGAAGACGTTCGAGATCTTGGAAGAAGGCGTCTTCGTAAAAGGCAGCTACGTCCCAGGCGGTTTTGCGTTCGCGTTCTGCTCCCAGTTGCATTTTGTCTTTGCCTTCGTCCGCGTCGCTCGCGAGATGGCCGACATCGGTGATGTTCATGACGGAATAGACGGTGTATCCGTTGTAGTCAAGTACTCGTTTTAAGAGATCATGAAATACAAAGCGCCGCATATTGCCGATATGCTGGTAGTCATAGACGGTGGGGCCACAGGCGTACAGGGAAACACGACGTTTGTGAAGCGGTTTAAATCGTTCGATTTGGCGACTTTGACTGTTGTATAACTTGATCATGGAGAGCGGACTTATTTCAATATCATATCGGTACTTAGCATGGGATTACTAGAAGAAAACGCCATCATTCAAAAAATATCTATCAACTTCTTTTCTTCGTACTCTTTGGCTGGCTTCCGGCTTCAGAATTCCGGCTTCTGTTTATTCATACGAGGTAACCGTCTCAAAGTTGTTTCGAGGCTCATAATAGGAATAAAAGGAGTCTCTGTCCAGACGATTGCCGGTTTGGGTGTTGTAGACATTGCGGTGTACAACGGTTTTCGTCGTTCCGTCTTCGTTTTTTTGGAGCGTGTACGGACCTTTGACTTCGGCACGTTTGTTGTTGGGAGAGCCGTAAATGTTGAAGGTCAGGCGGGTTCCCTGGAGTTGGTGTTGGATGAGGATCGGGTTGTCGGTGGTATTTTTGAATGCAAAGTCGGGACGTGGATGATAAATGGTAGCGTCGAACCCGGGCTTCCCATAAATGGGGATGATGTAAGAGTGATTTTGACGGGCGGTGATTTCGAGGCTCGTGTTCATGACCGTGCGAAACATCGTGGTGGAGACCTGGCAAATGCCGCCGCCGTATTCAGGGACGTTTTGGCCGTTCTTGATAACGATTTCGGGTTCATAGCCGGTACTGGCGGCGACGGGGCCGAGCGTTCCCACAAAGGAGAATTCTTCCCCGGGCATGACCAGAGAACCGCTCATTTCTTGCGCGCTCACCTTGATGTTATTGATACGGGAAGCGCTGGAACCACCGAACGTGGTGCTTCCGGAGCCGAGTTTGGTGGAAATATCGATATTATCCAGGTTTTTGCGGTACACATCCGGTTTGGGGCGGTTCACCACGAGATCGGTTTGAGACTCACCCGTCCGCAGATCGGCTAAAAACTGCGTAAGCGATTGCGCGGCGTGAAGAGTGCGGCCCTCCCAGCCTTGTCGCGTGATCTTGAGCTCTTCTGTTTGGGGATTGAAATAGATGTTCGCATTCCGCGGGGAGCGATTCACATCTTCGGCGATGGTGTCTTTGAGGTACGAACGAATACGCTCTCGATGAAACACCACCTGAGGCTTTCCCTGTTGTTTTTCCACCGTAAGCCACGAGAGGAGCTTTTGCCGGGGAACCGTCCAAGATTTGTCAGCGTATCCGAATACATGTTTGGAATCTACGTACGCGGCTACCTTGGATTGGAGTTGTTGTAAATCATTTTCAGTAACGTCCGGGGATGATTTTCGGAGCGAAAGTGAGAGCGTGGTATCTTCGCGTGTCCCGTTGATGAGCTTTTGAAGATCGGTATGAAGGGCGTTTATGTCGAACGTACGTCCGGCTTGAGCGGAGGAGATGGAGAGCTCACCGGTCTCGAAGCTGTAGGAGGCATTTCGCGGGCGCTGCAGAGCCCCCTGAAACGCCTCGGTGAGGGTCTTGCGGAGCTTACTGTCTTTTGTGCTGTACTGAATATCGATATTTTCTTCTTGGAACAGAGCCAGAGGATTTTGCCAGTAACTTTGGGCGGTACGAACCTTCTTGGCCTTTTCTAACGTCTTTTGAACTTCAATCGTGACGCCGAGTTCGGACAGGGTTACGTCTGTGGACGTGCCTTGATGCGTGAGCGTGAGCGTCTGTTCTTCGAGGCGGGCTTTGTGTTTTTGGAGCGCTTTGGTACCCTTTTTGATTTCGGCGTCGCTCAGAGTGATTTCGCCGGCTTTAACTCCTAACGAAAGCCGCTGGGACACAACAAAACCGACAAGCACCACCAGAGCGCCCGCTACTCCAACGCCACCCAGGATATAGATAAAACTCCGCCCGTGTTTCATGCCAATTTGTTTATGTATACTTATTAAATATGATATCATATCTTCTTTGCATAACCAACGCCTTGTATGATACAGAGCGTGGTATGGCATGTAAGCGCACAATATGATCTTAAACGTCTACAAACCGGCCGGAATCACCTCGCATGACGTGGTGGATAAGGTACGCTCACTATCGAACGTTAAAAAAGTGGGGCACGCAGGAACGCTCGACCCCTTTGCCACAGGCGTGTTGTTGATTCTGGTCGGGCGAGGAGCAACCAGACAGAGTGATGAACTGATGGAGCTTGAGAAAGAATATCAGGCTGTCATCAAGTTGGGGGCCGAAAGTTCCACGGCCGATCGAGACGGAGTAGTGACCGAGGTCAATGTTGAACGAGAGATCCCTGATAGAAACGAGGTTGCGCACGTGGCGTCGCAATTCGAGGGTGATATCGAGCAAATTCCGCCTATGCACTCCGCGGTGAAGGTGGAAGGGAAAAAGTTGTACGAGCTGGCTCGCGAAGGACAAGAAATCGTGCGCGATCCACGTCAGGTATATATTGAGCAAATCGAGGTAGCGGCTTACGAATACCCGTTTGTGACGTTGCGTATCACCTGCCATAGCGGGGTTTATGTCCGCACCTTGGCCGAGGATATCGGCGACTTGTTGGGGACTAGTGCATATCTGGAAACATTGGAGCGTACGCGCGTGGGGGAATACCAGGTATCGGACGCGCAATCGTTGGAAACGCTTTCGTACACCACGATTGAAGAGACGAATTAGAATTGGAAATTAGTAGCAAGTAGCGCGTAGCAGGTAGCAAGGAAATAGTATTTAGTAGTTAGAATATAGAATTTAGGATAGTCGAGACATGCGCCTAACGGCGCGATATACCGTAGATATACGGTGGTGAAGAGGAACGTCAGCTGTGTCCTCCTCTTTTTAAAGAGGAGGTGCCCGAAGGGAGGTGGAGTTTTCGTGACGAAAGCATATTTTTCAAAGAAACTGGAGATAGCTCCAAATCCTCCTTTCCCTAACGGGCCTTTCCTCCTTAGAAAGGAGGAAAATAGACGATTGTTGCAGTGACCGTGGCGAATCGATTGCTATCCCTCCCCTCATTTGGTAAGCTACATGTATAGCCATAAAACAAACCCCGTATGAATCTCGCGTCTCAAAGAAACGCTTTTACTTTACTCGAAATCTTACTGGTGGTGGCGGCTATCGGCATTCTCGCTGCTATCGTGATTGTAGCCATCAACCCCAACGAACAGCTGGCCAAGGTACGCGATTCCGAGCGGCAAAGCGAGGTTAATACTCTGTATGATGCCATCCAACAGTACAACATCGACAACGACGGAGAGTGGCCGGACGAAGTTGAGAGCATGAGCGCCAACAGCGCTGAAGAAATCTGTGCCGACGGCGTGAGTGACAGTAGCTGCATTAACTTAACCGATGACTTGAGCCCTGAGTACGTGGCCGCAATCCCCGAAGATCCGCAAGCGCAAGGGTCGGGCAGTGAATACGTGGTTATCAAAGACGATGCCAACCGCATAACCGTGGAGGCAATCAAAACTGAAGAAAAAACGCAAATCATTGCCGCCGGGGGAGCTGACATTTCGGTACTGGATCGCGCACCCGGAGCCGCGGTGGCATACAGTTT
>PXOY01000020.1 GCA_003021915.1 Parcubacteria group bacterium SW_4_49_11 | reverse complement strand
GGGGGCTCAACGTGTGCTGCACATATCCTCGTCCGAATACAACCACCGCCGGAATGAGGAATCCGAACAACGCCACGGTTGAGGCTACAATCTGGGCCACTTGATTTTGCCCGCGTAACTTCTCAAACTGCACGGTCCACGCTTGCGGAACATGCATAAAATAGGAATACGCGCCTACCTCTCCTTCTCGGGTTGTCACGCGAATCCGCTCGGAGCCTTCCGCCAACGAAACCCCCTCGGTGATCGTATGGTTGTCCCGCTCCCACACAAACGTATAATCCGTGCGATTCGGAGGGGTATCATCCGTTTCACTGGTAATGCGGTTCCAATTCGCCTCGGTAACCGCGTACGGAGTGTATTGAGCGACAAATGCTTCTGCTTGGGCGCGAGCTTGCTCCTCGGAAACGCTTGGGAACTCCCGCTTTTGGGGAATGCGGTGCTCTAACTTAACGAGATCGCCATTCGGTGCGTAACTCACCCGATATTCCTCTTTTTGTTGGGGTTGGAAAAAGCGCGTGGTGTATTTCCACACAGGCAGACCGTTCTCGGCGAGGGTACCAGTTGGCTTTTGCCCGAGCGTTCGTTCGAGATAGGCTTGAGCCTCAAAGTTCTCCTCAAAGGAGATGGCGGATTGCAAGCCGGACAGATCGGCTCCGCGCTCTCCGGTAAGAAACTCGCGCGCTTGATCCCGCGCTTGCGAGCGAGAGATACTAAAATCGACATTATAAAACCCCCTCGAATCATCGAGCCAATATATGCCGAACCCAAACGCAATGACTGCCGCGACAGTGATCAAAAGTATTCGCAGACGCACACGTACTTGTTACTTCGTAATAATTGTTTGTATATTAGCATACATATCAGAAATAAGCAACCTCGCGTATTACGTGTTTGCCTTTTGCGTAAACCCGATAACATCGTGTACCAGGAGCGTAACCATGGCCGAAGCTCCCCCTGAAATCGCTACCATGAAGATAAAGAGAACCCCGGGGAGCGCAGAGAATTTGAAGACGTCCGCCACCGAGGGCACAGAGATGGCTATGAGGAGCAAGCCCAGAGTAAGCCCAAACAGAATGGCCATCAGTTTGTTTGTCATCAAGTTTACCCGTTCTTTGATGTTTCCGTTGCGGGTAAACATAACGATTACGAGCTGTCCGATGACGATCGCGCTGAAGGCTACGGTGCGCGCCACCTCCTCTGCAAAACTCAGTCTGAGGATTCCCACATACCAAGTGAACGCCATAACCGTCAAAAATAGGCCGTAAATTACAAAGGGGCGAATGTTATGAAAGGAAAGAAAATGCTCCTTTTGCGAACGCGGGGGGCGTTTCATCAAATCCGAGCGCGGGGGCTCGTTTTCGAACCCGAGCACCGCTAAGGGGTCGAGTATAAGCTCCAAGGCGATAATGTGAATCGGGAACAGAAGCACCGGCAGCCCCAAAAGCGGCACAAAGAACGCCAAAGCGAACATAGCGAGATGAATGAGAATGAGATACCCCAAGGACTTTTTCAGATTGTCATAAATACGCCGTCCGTTACGAATAGTGCTCACAATGGTGGCAAAATTGTCATCAAGAAGAATGATATCGGCCGCTTCCCGAGCTACTTCCGTTCCCCTATCGCCCATGGCTATTCCTACATCGGCGGATTTGATCGCCGGAGCGTCGTTCACACCATCACCTGTCATGCCCACGGAGTTGCCACGCTCCTGGTGCAGTCTCACGAGCCGATATTTTTGTTCGGGTAAGATACGAGCAAACATATTCACACTGCCCAGTTTCTTTCGCAGTGCGTCATCAGACATGTTCGGTAAATCGCGGCCGGTAAGAACCTCCTGGTGTCCGTCAATTCCGACCTCCTCGCCAATGCTTCGCGCGATGTCCGGACCGTCGCCCGTAATCATAATTAGCCGCATTCCTGCCTGGTACGCCGTTTTCACCGCCTGAGGTACGGCTTCGCGAATCGGGTCACTCATGGCCACGAACCCGACAAATTCCAAGTCATATTCCACACTGTTCCGATCGTCGGGGTCTACTTCGTTCTGGGCAATCGTGCGACGGGCGTACCCCACGACGCGATACCCGTGCCCGCTCAATTCTCGGTACTCTTCTCGTAGTTTGACGCGACGTTCTTCAGTTAAGGTGCAAAATTTCAATACCTGCTCCGGGGCTCCGCCCACAAACACCTGGAGTTCATCCTCTTCTCCAACCGAATACACGTGGCTAATGAGCTTTTTCTTCTGATCAAACGCAAAGTCGGCAAATATCGGATATTCTTCGTAGATTACCTCCGGATCCAGACCATATTCCTTCACGTATTCTTTATTCGCCCTCTCAATGGGATCAGCCGAATACCGCTCTCCGGCGAGGATGGTATTTTTCAAAAATGACCGAAAGCTTTCGGTTTGCGGCTCTTCACCTCGCTCAATCACCGTTCCATCATGATACACATGACTGACCGAAAGACTGCCTTCGGTTAACGTGCCGGTTTTGTCTACACAGATGACATTCGCCGAACCCAGTGATTCGATCGAGGTCATGTTCCTCACCAACGCGTTTTGAGTGGCAATCCGACGCGCTCCGATAATTAAAAAGACCGAAAAGACAACCGGCAATTCTTCGGGGATGGACGCGATAGCCATCGTTAACGCCAACAGCAAAGCTTCTACGACATCTCCCGAAGCAAAAAACGCCACGAACTGCCCCTCGGCCAACAAACCGAGGTTGGCTCCCGTATCAAAAAACACAACCACAAACATCGCGAAGGTGAGCACAAAGGAGAACATAAAGAGCCGCCTCACCAACATCTGCAATTCTCGCTGAAGTCGATTATCTCCCTCATCGATGGTTTGCACGAGCTCACCGATCTCGCCGTATTTGGTATCACGCCCTGTCTTTAAGATTTCCACAAATCCTTCTCCTTCCACGACGAACGAACCACCGAAGACAAGACTTTGGTTATCTGTATCGAGTTTTTCTTGTTCCCGATAGGATCCGATATCCCCCGCGAACTGTTGTTTTTGCACCGGTCGTGACTCACCGGTTAAGAGGGATTCATCCACCCGAGGCGCCTGCTTGGAACGCACGACCCCATCAGCCGGCACTTTATCACCGGCGGTGACATACACCACATCCCCCGGTACAATCTTACTGCTGGGAATCCGACGTTCCTTTCCATCCCGAATGACTTTCACGGTGTGATCCATTAACTGCCGTAATTCTTGAAGCGTGCGATCGACCTTAATATTCTGAAAGAGCTGAATTCCGCCGATCGGAATAATGGCAAATAACAGGATGAAAACCTCTTTGAGCTCCCCAATAATCGCATAAAGAATCGCGATGCCGATCAATAAACTAAAGGTCGGTTCTTTGACGACATCCCAGAATTGTTTCAGAAAAGAAAACGAACGTTTCTTGGCAATCCGATTCGGCCCGTATTGTTTAAGCCGTGCTTTTGCTGTTTTCGGAGAAAGTCCTTGATATTTCATAGCACACCTGTTTGTGTTGTTTCCGCGATTATCTATATTATATCGTGCTCACGCGAAAACGACCACCGTATGTAAAGAGAATGTAAACATTGAGAACACCCGAACGAGCTATTATCTCGGGGTCTCTTCACTTTCTTCGTTGGAGGGTTGCTCAGCGGACGAGGCGCTTTCTTCTTCAGGTTGTTTTTCGCCGAGCACGGCCTGTTCGAGCTCGGTATACGTTTTGGGAAGGGAGTCGGAGGCGAGGACTTCTCCGTCAACTACCAGGCTGGGTGTGCTCTGTACTCCCGCTTGTTGAGCTGTGCGCTTAGCTTCAGATACGGTATTTTTAACCTCAGAGGAGGTCATGTCCGCTTCAAATTCCTCGGTATCCAGTTCCAGATCTTCGGCGTAGGAGATAAATGTGTCTTTCGGATTGTTTTGATT
>PXOY01000019.1 GCA_003021915.1 Parcubacteria group bacterium SW_4_49_11 | reverse complement strand
CCAAGATATTTCGTTAGCAACCACCGAATACGCTATCCCCGCCTATTATGTCATCATGCCCGCCGAAGTCAGCAGTAACCTCGCCCGCTACGATGGAATTCGGTACGGCGAATCCCGCTTTGAGGAAGCCACGTCCCTTCAAGAAATTTATACCAAATCTCGGGCGGCGGGGCTCGGCCCGGAAGTAAAACGCCGTATCATGCTCGGAACATATGTGCTCTCCGGCGGGTACTATGACGCGTACTACGCGCAAGCGCGTTCTATGCAAACCAAAATCCGCCGCGATTTTGACGCCGCCTTCGAAGAAGTGGATGCCATTTTGACGCCGACTACTCCGCACACCGCGTTTACCGCCGGTGAGAAAAGCGATCCCCTGTCCATGTACCTGGAAGACATCTTCACCGTCGCGGTTAACCTGTCCGGTAACCCGGCTATATCGATTCCCGCTACCCCCGAACGTGACCGACTCCCGATTGGATTCCAGTTGATTGGCAATCACTTCGACGAACAAACCATTCTAACACTCGGCCATGCCTGGGATAGAGCCTCTCGTATCTGATATTCGTTCCACGTTCGTAATCCTCGTTGTTACGGCAAAAGTACTTTCCGCACTATTTTCTTTTGCCCTGATCGCAGGTATTACTTGGCTGTTACGCAACTGTTCGTTCCTGGAGGACAAACGACAAAAAGCTTCGTATTCTCAGCCGCCGCAACCATTGGACACAAACACGTCCGGAACGGCCGCCGAGGAGCCAAGCTCGATAGAGAGACGTTGGCAAGCGATTCGCGAGCGTTTGGAAGAAGGCGACGAAGGCAACTATCAACTGGCCATCATCGAGGCCGATAAACTGGTAGACACCGTACTCAAAGACCGAGGCTACGAGGGAGACTCTATGGGCGATCGCCTCAAACAGTTAGAGAAAGAAACGTTTCCGCGCTTGGATCAGTTGTGGTACGTGCATAAAGTCCGTAACGAGATTGTGCATAGCTCCGAATACCAACTCCCTATCTCCGACGCACAAGAGGTATTAAACACCTACGAACGCGTCCTCCGCGATTTAGAGGTGATCTAACTCCATTTCTGCGGGCGGTTCGCTGGAGAAATCGTAACGTTCTCCTTGGTATTCAAAGGACAGACTCTCCGCATGTAATAGGTGCCGCGTTTCCGAAGAATGGTGCTTTTCCCACTTGCCCCCATACATTTTATCTCCGAGGAGCGGATGTCCGAGGTGTTTACAATGCAGTCTAATCTGATGCGTACGGCCGGTATACAGCCACACTCTGATTTTCGTTACCTCAGTATCTCGGACAGTTCCATATTGGAGAACTTCGTATTCGGTATGTGCTTCCCGCGGGACGCCCGAGTAATGCCGCTTCGAAGTTTGGTCCGTCACGATTACCCGGCGGGTATGATCGGTTTTCGACCGCGCTACCCGAGCTGATATGACCCCGCG
The DNA here is from genome assembly GCA_003021915.1 of Parcubacteria group bacterium SW_4_49_11. Lineage (GTDB taxonomy): Bacteria > Patescibacteriota > Minisyncoccia > SW-4-49-11 > SW-4-49-11 > SW-4-49-11. Next base: position 2,673 of record PXOY01000019.1, on the reverse strand, counting down.
TTCTTCGTTCATGGTTCCGCGCACAATAGCAATATAGGTTTTATCCACTGTTCGGTTTTGAAATTTGTGTTTCAATTGACGATATCCACGCGTCGTTCGAGCCACAACCAAAATGCCGCTCGTATCTTTATCAAGACGATGTACAATACTGCTCCGGTCCTGAATGCCTTCCGATTCTCCCACTCCCTGTATCTCCGGATACCACTCGGTCAATATCTCCACTAACGAAACTTCGTGAGGATTATGGGTACGATGCACTAACAGCCCTGCCGGTTTGTTCACCACGAGAAAGTCAGGATAGCACGAGAGCACTTCCACCTTGTCTCGCAACGCGTCCCCCCGTGGGGTGGGGGTCTGGAAAAAACTCTTTTTAAAGCGCGCAATGTCTATATCCACACAATCTCCCGATTCCAGGGCAAACCGCGGTTTGTAAACCGTGCGCCCCTCCACGCGAACATATCCCTCGCGAATCGCCTCCTTTAATTCTTCACGCGAAAACTCCGCCATGTGTTCTGCCAACATAGCGTCCAGACGTCGGGACTCTCCGTGATGTTCAAGACGGGTACGCATACCATTATATACTCGCGTCTATCGTATCAGGTGTCCGCCTATTTGCCAATTCTCACGTTTGACGAGTCACGTTTATACCACGTACAATATCTATATAACCTAAACAGTCATGAGACAAATAACCTTTCAAAACTTCGTGTGGTTGGATATCAACCCGGATCAAGAGGAAGACATGGATAAAGTGCGCGAGATCGTACCGCTTCGAGATTCCACCGAAGAAATTTTAGAATCTCCGTTTCATCTTCAACGCATTGAAGAATTTCAGAACTATCTCTCCGTAGTACTCCATTATCCGCTCCACGACAAAATCGCGCGCAAGAACATCGCGATTGAAATTGATATCATCCTTACCCAAGGGTATCTCATAACCGCTCATCGAGATGACATCCACTTTCTTCGTGATCTCTTCAGCTCCTCCGAGTCTCATCCGTCCGCGTTCGAACATCCCATAGAGCTGTATCTGCATCTGATTGAGACGATGTTGAAAGCCTGCATCGTACCCCTGGATCGCGTGGCGTCTCGCATCGAAGAAATCGAAGACCAAGTCTTCAAAGGACGAGAATTTGAAATGACCAAAGAAATTTCCATTGTCAAACGCGACGTGCTTGATTTTCGTAAAATTATTCGGCTGCACAAACCGACCATTACGTCATCATTTCAGAACCTCGATTATTATTTTCCCGAATATACGATAAATAAGCGTCAGATGAATCGTATCCTGTCCACGAATGTTTATATTTGGGAAGTCCTCAAAAATCTGAAAGAAGCTATCGAGGCGTTCGGTGAAAGTGCGAACGCGGCCGTAAACCGGAAGCTCAACGAAAACATCCACATGCTCACGCTTCTTTCAGTCAGTTTCGCTCCGCCGGCGCTTATTATTGCGCTCATGGGGTCTCGTCTGCCGCTCGGATTTATCATTGAAAGTTCCTATTCTCCGCTTTACATCTTCTTTATCATCGTGTTTATCTGGGTCGGCCTGTACGTGTTCTTTAAGAAAAACGACTTCATATAGGGTTGTTCGTAAATTGACCATTTTCCTTGTTCGTGATACGATAAGGACTGAAACGCGGGTATCGTATAGTGGTATTACACTGCCTTGCCATGGCAGAGACACGGGTTCGAATCCCGTTCCCCGCTCCCTCGATTTACCACGGGCACTGAAGACACCTACGGTTTCTTCCGGCCTCTTACGAGGCCTATCTTCCAACATAGGGGACTGCCAATAGCAATGTCCCGCTGGCGGTGACACGCTACTCACGGGCACTCAAAAAACATTCTGTTTTTTGCGGCCTCCTTACGGAGGCCTATTTTCGGGGGATTGCCAATAGCAACCTCCCGCTGGCGTTGAAACGTTACTCACGGTCACTTAAGAAACATTTTGTTTTCCTCCTTTGTAAAGGAGAAAACACCCGTTAGGGAATGGAGGTTACCTTATAACCACTTCATACAACCGTTATCCACTATATATCGTACCCGAAGGGTACATAGATCTACCGTATAAGAATTTTGAACTGGTTTCGACACACTTGTAAATAAAGTAGGCTGTTTTGTTTACATCTCGGGTAACTTGTAAACAAACTTACCGACTTTGTTTACATTGCAACTGTATATCTACAGTATATCGCGCCGGCAGGCGCATGTATCCACCGTACATCTATTTATACAGGCTTCGGGCTTCAGGATTCCGGCTTCTGTTTAATAAATACCGTAATACCCGTTTATACGAGATTCAATGGCCTTGCGATTTTCGGTTTGGTTGGAACCATAGGTGATAAGCTCACTAAAACGCATGGTAGGAGCTTCATTACTATACGGACCTCCCGCTCCGATAGCAACAGGTCCCCAGGTGTTTCCCGTACGGTTCGCGTTGTCAGTGACGTCATTTCCATTAATATATCCGCGGCTCTCCGTATCCACAATCATGGCCCCCAACGCAAAATTTGCTCCGGGAACACTATTTGTATAATTCACTACCGGTCTATCGTTATAAAATGCATTACCATCACCTCGATTAAAGGTCATTAATCTATTGTTATTCTCGGAACTAATCATACGAGTGTAACCACCTGCGGTTTGTTTACCGGCCAAGAAATGCGAAAACGT
>PXOY01000018.1 GCA_003021915.1 Parcubacteria group bacterium SW_4_49_11 | reverse complement strand
TTTGAGGCGTGGTATTCATACGGGGTTTGTTTTGTTGCTATACATGTATCCTACCAAATAAGGGAGTAGCCATAAAAGATATACGATGGATATATGCGCCTGGCGGCGCGATATACCGTAGATATACGGTTGTGTTTTCCTCCGTAATAGCTGTTCACCGCCAGTAATGATTGAGCTAAAATGCAGTCCCCATTGTTGGAAGATAGGCCTCGTAAGAGGCCGGAAGAAACCCCAGGTTTCTTCAGTGACCGTAGTAATTCGACAAATTACTCCTTCAAAAGCACCTTCATATCTACGACGTAGCCGCCTGTCTCCTGAACAATGAGCGGATTGACGTCGATTTCTTTGACTTCTTCAAACGATATGGCGAAAAGATGGATGTTGTAGATGGTATCGACAAGAAACTGCGTATCATATACCGTTCCGCGCGCGCCTTTGAGCACCTGATAGCTTTTGGTCTGTTTTAAAAGTCGCCATATACGCGGCTTGGTTATGGGCAAAATACCGACTGCAGTGTCGTCAATTATCTCGGCGTAGATACCGCCGAGGCCTACCACAAGCACTTTACCGAACTGGCGATCGGTTTTGACACCTGCGAACATTTCCACTCCGTCCATGATCTGCTGTTGCATAATCACGGTCTGATCTTGCTCGCGCCGATAGAACGCTTTGGCATCCGGCAATTTCAAAAGATTGGTCTCCACTTTCCCCTCGTCACTGCGATGCAAAACATCGGGGGCGACAGCTTTCATCGCCACCGGTTTCTGATACGACTTCCAAATCTCTCCCAACTGCTCTTCGGCCTCCACATAATCAAACTTGGGGAAGGGAATATCAAACTCTTCGCCAATGACCGAAATCGTGTCAAAGTCCAAAGCCGTCGCGCCTGCCGTGCGTTGTTCAGAAATCAATTCGCCCACGCGTTCCAGACTCTGCTTTTTAACGTAGCGGGTGGGACGGGACCAAAGCTTTTTATTGGGCGGGTTTTCGCTGTAATGATACAGACGTGCCAAAGCTTCAATTCCGACATTCGGCGTGCGCGCCACCGGGAGTTTGCCTTGCAACAGATCAAACGCGGGCTGTACGCCATCCCCTCCCACAAAAATGGGAACAAGCGGCTTATGCGGATACTGTTTTGCCAACCGTCTCAGTGCTTCGGCGATTTTCTTAATCGGTGTCATAATCTGGGGCGTGACAACCACGACGACGCTTCCCACTTCTCCTTCTTCTAAAACGGCCTGTACGGCAGCATGATATTCTTCATGCCCCGCGTCTCCCAATACATCTACGGGATTGGACACCGCAGCCGCGTCCGGCAGGGAATCTTTGAGCGCCTCTTGGGTCTTTTTCTGAAGAGAAGCGAGGGAAAGCCCTGCTCGCGAGAGCGTATCCACGGCTATGACGCCTACGCCGCCGGCGTTCGTCACCACCCCCACGTCACGCTTAGAGACGTTTTGATGCATAGAAAAGAGATGCATCGTACTCAACATTTCCTCAAGCGAGTCCACCTGAATGGCGTTCACTTCTTCAAATAGTTCGCGAATGACGCGTTCTTCACCCGCGAGGGAGCCGGTATGCGAAGAAATCGCTTCTTTCGCGGCATTGGTGGACCCGGGTTTGAGAAGAATGACCGGTTTCTCAATCTCCAAAAGCGTTTTCATCAATTCTTCCGCGTGCTTCAAGCCTTCCACGTATACGGCGATGGCGTCGGTACTGTCATCTTCGGCAAGATAAGAAATGCCATCGAGTACATCTAAGTCCGCTTGGTTGCCAATACTGATTACTTTATTGAACCCGAAACCGGCCTGCGCCCCGTAATCAAGAGCCGAAGAAATTAAGGCACCTGACTGCGAGATTAAGGAAACCGAACCTTTGATATGTGAGGAAAGCGCGAACGAGCCGTTATAGGCGTGCGCGGCCGAGGAGGCGTTAATCACCCCCAAGCAATTGGGGCCGACCAACGTGATATTGTAGCGATTCGCGATTTTCACGAGCTCTTCTTCTCGCTCCTCGCCCTTCTTATCCGTTTCTCCGTATCCGGACGAAATAACCACGGCGTATTTACACCGCCGCTCACCCAATTGTTCTAACACTTCCGGAACAGCTTGGGCGGGGATGGCAATAATCGCTACGTCGATCGGCGCTTTAATTACCGAGACGTCGTGCACCGTTGGGACGCCCATAATCGAATCCTCATGCGGATTAACAGCGGTTAACTCTCCTTCGTAGTTACTCTCCAGAATATTTTTGAGGATGAGCGAGCCCACTTTGCGCGGATTGCGCGAAGCACCTACTACCACCAGTCGCCGCGGATAAAAGAGTCGTTCCATACGTCAAAGGTTAGAGACTTACGAGTTCGTTGGGCCGAGGGACACAGGTTTTGTACCCCAAAACATGGCGCGCTTTGTGCGCCAACGCCTCACTCGCTGCTTTATCTCCCTGCACGATAAACACTTTTTCGGGATTCGTTTGAAATTCCGAAAGCCAATTCAACAGCATCGCCTGATCGGCGTGTCCCGAGTATCCGTCGATCACGCGCTTCTCGATGTTATTTTCCACCGGACTGCCGTGAATGTAGATCGGCGTATCTCCTTCTTTGATAGCGTACCCGGTGGTGCCCGCTACCTGATGCCCGACAAAAAGAATAATGTTATCGGGATTCTCGAGGTAGCGCTCCTCATGATAGAGAATACGTCCGCCCGTGGACATGCCGGCACCGGCCATGATTACTTTCGGATTGGGAGCGGTGTTAATCTCCATGGACTCTTCGGTGGAGGACGTCATTGTAAAGAACGGAAACTGAAAGATTTCGTCGTTTTTTGCATGTTTGCGTGCGCTTTCGTTCAGGTATTGCGTGTACTTTCGGAACACTTTCGTGACCTCAATGCCCATCGGAGAATCAAGATAGACGTCAATTTCTCCCACACGGCCGAGTCGTTTGCCGCTCCCGTCGTTGTTGGTAACCAAGTCATTCATCTCGTAAATAAGGTCCTGCGTACGCTCAATCGCGAACGTAGGGATAAGAAGTGTGGATTGGCGCTCGATCGTATCCTTCAGCGCCTTCTTTAAAATAAGCGAACGCTCTGAATTGTCTTCGTGAATGCGATCTCCGTACACCGATTCCACCAAAACGTAATCCGCTTGTTCAATGTACGCGTACTGGTTCAAAAGCACCGAAGGAATATTTCCCATATCTCCGGAAAGCACAATTTTTTTCTTGCGCTCTTCGTCGTGATCGGTGACCCAAACCGGCGTTCACGTCCTCCATATCAAAAAGTAAGGGCGTCTCGGTCTTTTCGTTTTTCATAACCGAGACGCTGTCCTCGAGCGCAATACGAGAAATGTCTTTCGTGGGCGGGGTGGAATAAATCGGCGCGTCAAAGCCGTCTTTGACTAACTTCGGCACCCGTCCCATATGATCAATATGCGCGTGCGTCACTATCAAAAAATCAATCACGGAAGGCTCGTACGCAAACGGTTCGTAATTGCTTTGTTCAGCCTCCTGACTCCCTTGGGCCATGCCGCATTCCAGCAAAAATTTTACTCGTCCGTTGTCTACAAGATAGTTTCCGCCCGTGACCGAACGCGCGCCGCCGCAAAACTGCAAGGTGATCATATGTGTGTTGGTGTTTACACTTTACGAATATTTATATGTAGTTTAGCATATCTCTGATACTTCCCCAAATAACCCTTTCTATGAAGCATATTATTTTTCTCGACGGAGACGGCACCTTATGGTATCCCGCCAAGACCAAGCGCGGCGATGTCACGCATTGGATCTATCTGGATCCGGAAACCAAAGACAATTACCTCTCACATATGGAATTGTGTCCCCATGTGTACGAAACGGTGGCGGGACTGTACGCGTACGGCTTTACCTTGGTCTTGATTTCCATGTCTCCAAAACCGCAGGCGGAAGCGCGGGAAGAGCATCGTCAAAAGTTGGAGCATTTTAATCTCTTCCCGTTTTTTGAGGAATGGTACTGGTACGCCGCACCCGATAAAGACCCCGAAGGCAAGGCACGCATTATGAAGACGGTCCTTGAAGAACACAACCTCTCCGTTACCAACGCCACGATGATCGGCGATAGCATCAAATATGACTATCAACCTGCGGTGGATATGGGGATGGAGAGTTATCTTATCGAAAGCGATATGGCTCCGGATGCTGACAACGCGAAGAGAGACACGTCGCAGCTGAACACCATTTCCGAGGTCCATGATTTAATTACCAAATGGGACTTACGGATTCCGTTAACCGATTCAGAACACTCCTTGACATCAGACGGATAATATGCGTACCATTACAAATGGATGAAACATGCGTAGAGATCGGCTTTAAGCAAAAAACTAAGGTTTTTGGCTTATGGCACGACGCCCCTTAGCACTCATTGACCCTGAAAACGTGTTTGACAACGTGTTCGGAAGCACGCCAACGACGTTCTCGAGTTTCCAACCCACGGAAACAGAGCTTGATATGTATGAGAATGAAAACAACGTTGTCGTCCACGTGAAAGCACCCGGCTTTGATGAGAACAACGTTGATATCAACATCGAGGATAACGTCCTTACCGTCACGGGGAACAAACAGGAGGAAGACACCAACGAAGGAGATGAAAACCGTCGCTACTACTACAAAGAAATGCGCGACGAATCCTTCACCCGTTCAGTGAGTCTCCCTGTTCAGGTGAAACCGCAAGAGTCGAACGCGCGCTTTGATCAAGGGATCCTCGAGATCACCCTCCCCAAAGCCGAAGAAACCCGCTCGCAAAAAATCAACATCAGTCCGAGTCAGTAAGTTCACGTGCAAAACGCCGCCAAGGAGGTCTTTCCTTAAGCGGCGTTTTTGTATGATGTGTAAGCGCTGATTACTCTAAATCACTCCTACGAATTGTTTCGGCATCAACGAGCCGATACACCGAGTCGTCTTCGGCGGTATTCTCACGTAAAAAAAGCACATATTCCGTATCGGGTTCCAGTTTCGGCGCACTGTTGGCGGTATGTTTGATCGTTTGTCCTTGTTCGGTGTCGGCGGTTCCACCAAAAACCTCGAGAGAAGCGCTTTGGTTGAGCTCACCTTCCAGCACTTCTTGAGTGTTCACCTCAAATGACCCGAGCACAATCTGTTCGTTGGAATCATCACGCTCGCTCACCCGATAACTCGGCTCGGACAAGGTTGCATTCACAATCACGTCCGCCTTTTGGGATAATTGCGCGAGACTCAATTCCGAAAACTCTCGAGCGGTACTGATTTCTGTAACTTGATCTTCTTCCCGCAGCAGTTCCCGCACGCTGAGAATAATTACCGCCACACCAAGCACAAAAAGAAGAATACTCCAAATTTTCGTAGTTTTCGTACTGCTGTCCATACGATATACGTATTATACTTATCTCACAACTACGGTTGCGAGACTAACACATGAGCCACACTGCACACAAATACCGAGAAGGAATCTTAAAAGAGAAGCCTGAATCCGGAAGCCCGAAGCCAGTAAATTCGATATACGATAGATTACATGTGCTTTTCGAGCACGATATATACCCTTCGGGCATGATATACAGTGGATATAAATTGATACACGGTAGATATACGGTTGTGTTTCCCTGCTCAATGCCAGTAATAATTGAGCTAAAATGCAGTCCCACCGAAAATAGGCTTTCGAAAGAAAGCCGTAAAAAACATTTCATGTTTTTTAAGTGCCCGTCAAATATCGACCCGAAGAGGGAAGGAGTTCTCGTGACGAAGTATTCTAATTTTGAAATGCGTTCTAAATATAAACCGAATAGCAACAAATCCTCCTTTCCCTAACGGGCTTTTCTTCCTTTAGAAAAGGAGGAAAACACAATCATATCCCGAGATTATGTTTGTACTTTACAGTAACCGAACGTATATTTTTGAGATAACTTCTAGAATAGTTGAAATTGGTTGACAAATCAAACATTATATTGTTACAGTTTGCTCGCAAAACAGTAGCCTGAACGGAGGCGAGACGAATGGACGACAGCCGATATCGCAAAAGCTAAGAGGGATACCAACCTACGTAAAAAAGCAGTGGAGACAATCCAAAAGAAAGAAACAGTGTCGTGGCCGAAAAAGAAGATAAACCAGTTACTTAGTGAGTAACTAAATCTCACCACAGTCTTCCAGTTTTCAAACGCTGGAAGACTTTTCTTTTATCTCACACAACACGTTTCACTTCTCGTAATACTCCGCCAAAGACTCCCGTAAATACGGATCGCTCAACTCCAGGAATTCGTGAGGTGTTAACCAACGGTACTCAGTGAGATTCTCATCCGACGGATCATGGGCAAGGTCGATTTCTTCTTCGAGCGTAGCCGTAACCACGGTCAAAACCACCTGATCTCCCTCATCGTTGCCGCCAATAAAGAAATAATACATGCCCGCCGGTTTTCCGAGGATGATATCAGCGGAAAGTTCTTCTTTCACTTCTCTCTTGAGCGTGTGTTTCGGATCTTCTCCGTATTTGACGCGCCCGCCCGGGAGCACCCAGTACGCTCCGTTCTCATTCTCCGTTTTGAGGGCTAAAATCTTGCCATTTTCTTCTATTAGGGCTTTCACGCCGGGAGTTACGCGAGGAGCTGTTTCCGTCATAGAGTTACGTTATCTTTTTGTAGTTGCCTTTTTCGGGAATCACCTTGCGAACTCCACCCGCCGGATCTTGGGTGTCCCCTTCGTAGCGCGGAATAACGTGGATATGAAGGTGTTGTACGGTCTGACCGGCCGCTTTTCCTTCATTCCATCCGAAATTATAGGCGTGAGGAGACTGTGTCCAATGTCTTTCTTCCAATACCTGTTTGGCTAATGCCCGCGAATTGTCGTCTAAAGGATGTTCTATCATCTCCTCATACACCGTCTTTAAGTCAGTTTCCTGTATAATATGCTTTCCCTTTGCTAAGGCATCATAGATCTGATGCCACGCTTCTTTTGAAAGCTGGAACATAGAGGTTACATGCTGTATGGGAATAACCTTTACGTGCCCCGCCGTAACCGGATACGGCTCAAACTGAATGAAGAAGTGCTCATTTTCATACCAGACATTCTTTCCTGCTTCATACAGCTTACAAAACGGACACTCACTCATATTACACGCCATTCTTAATACGGAGAGTATAGCACATCTCGACGAACTCCCCCAAAGCATTAAAAAGTCTTATAAGGTGTAGTATAGCCTCGAAACCTCCATTCCCTAACGGGTCTTTCCTCCTTTAAAAAGGAGGAAAACACAGCAAGGTACACCTACATGGTCACGTGCCAATAGCAAAGTTTAACGCTATATCGCACCGTTCGCCGCATGTCTCGACTATTCTAAATTCTATATTCTAACTACTAAATACTATTTCCTTGCTACCTGCTACTCGCTACTTGCTACTGCGATTCTCTCTTTCCCAACATACGGACGCAGCACCTCCGGTACCGTCACCGAGCCGTCCGCGTTCTGATAATTTTCCAAAATCGCGATCAGCATGCGCGGGCTGGCGATAGCCGTATTATTAAGCGTGTGGGCGTAATATTTCTTTCCGTCTTCGGCGACATATTTAATGTTTGCTCGGCGCGCTTGCCAATCAGTGATGTTGGACGTGGAATGGGTTTCTCCGTAGTCGTTTCGGGACGGCATCCACGTCTCGATGTCATATTGCTTATACTTCGGCGGGCCCATATCACCGGTGGACACCTGCACCACCCGATACGGAAGCTCCAACGCGCGCATAATCTCCTCGCTAAAGGTGAGCATTTCGTGATGCAAAAAGTCGGACTCCCGCACATTGCCCGGCGAAATCACAAACTGCTCCACCTTCATAAACTCGTGCATGCGATACAAGCCCTGCGTATCCTTGCCATAACTCCCCACTTCTGAGCGATAACACGGACTAATCGCGGACACGCGCTTCGGAAGGTCCTCGGCGGCAAACACCGCGTTCTGATACATGCCTAAAATGGCAATTTCCGACGTACCCGCGAGGTAGCGCGATTCTCGTTCGGTGGAGGCATCTTCCACTTTGTATGCCTCATCCTTTTCAGTGGGAAAATGACCGGAGCTGTAAAGATGCGCGCCTTTCACAATCGTGGGCGTGGAGACGGGCATAAACCCGCGCTTCTGCATGTGTTGAAGGCTATACCACAAGAGTGCGTAATGGAGATTCACTGCCTCGTTAGTTAACACATAGCCACGCGAACCGCTAATGTTTACCCCGCTCTCAAAATCAATCAATCCGAGGTTCTCGCCCAGCTGGATATGATCCGCCGGTTCGAACGAAAATTCCGGCACGTCACCCACGGTTTTGATGGTCACGTTCGCGGAGTCATCCTCCCCCACCGGGGAGTCTTCCGAATAGATGTTGGGAACGTGATACATAAGAGTCTGAAACCGCTCTTCCATGCCATTAAGCTCGTCTTCCTTCGCTTGCAATTCCTTTTTCAGCTCTTTCCCCTTTTGCTGATACTCTTGCTTTTCTTCCTCGGAGAGTTCACCTTTCAGATAAGAGGCGTATTCTTTGCGCTGTCGCCGGATATCCTCCACTTCTTGTTGGAGTTCACGCCGTTTATCATCGAGGGAAAGAAGCTCTTCAAGGTCCAAATCCACACCTTTATCCTCTATGGCGTTTTGCACAAGCATCCGATATTCCCGAATAAATTTGCTGTCCAGCATAGTCTTTCGCATTACATTTTAGGAGAAATTTTAATAGAAAACCCCGGTATACGCAAAAAATTTTTAGTTTAAAAATATTGACAATTATGTAAAAACATTCTAAAATAACGTTGCATTGTCGTTTTTCAAGAGAAGTGGATGCACCTTAACAACCTACCTGAAGAAGCCACGCGTTCTATCGAGCAGGCGATCCATAACGGACGTAACGCAAACGAAGCACCGTATACGTATATGCACCGTCTGTTTCAGGAAAATGGATTAGCAGAGCTCACTGCCACGGCTCGAGCGGAGTTGTTTCACAATATACAACTTTCTGCAGGCGAAATCGACGCTATCCCGTTCTGCTGGGAAGCATTTGAGATTTTTCCCAGCATAAATGAGTTGGATGCCATCATTTCGCAGTGCAATAATCCCGAATCCCTTGATGCTACGCATCGCGTAGTTAACCGGACGTTTCCCTCAAATAGCGCTTCGTTTCTCCTGGAGGCAATCTCGCAACGAAAAGAAGTTGTCATAGAGGTCAAAGCGGTAGAAAAGGCGTTTTTGGCAATGTTGGTTATCATGGGAGGCGTATTGCTCGGCGTGATCTGTATTTTGCCGGTCCTCACATTTGTGTTAACTTAGTGTGATCTTCCTTGTATCCGAGACAAAACCATCTCTCAAACATCATTCCGACCACCCCTCTCCTCAATATCATCGACGATATTGAGTTTTTTTGTGAACGAGAAGGTACCCCTCGGACAGACTATAATTGGGTGCTGGTGATCGGGGTCGAACCGATACGGAGCAAAGCTCCATGGGTTTTTGAGACCCACGCGTCTACCAGTTCCGCCACACCAGCATTTGCTCCCATAATAGACAAAAACACCTCCGAGTGTCAATTTTTGTAGGACGCATCTCAAAAATCTGAAGAACTCCATCCCCCTTCGGGTCGATATTTGACGGGCACTTAAAAACCTTCGGTTTTTACGCTTCTCTTTAAAAAGAGAAGCTATTTCCGGGGGACTGCCGTTAGCGACATCCGACGCTCTACCTCGAATTTGGACGCGTCCTTCCTCTTTAAAAAGAGGAAGACACAACCTGTTTTCCTCCTTTTAAGGAGGAAACACCCGTTAGGGAATGGAGGTTACCTCATTATACAGCATTCTAATAGGTAATAAAGAGCTTGTGAGATGGTCTCTAATCTTCGTCAGCTAACCGATCGCGAATCGCTTCCTTTCGTTGCTCGTCGTCTTGGCCTTGTTCTCGGCGATCACACTCCGCGTATAGTTCTTCCAACTTGTCTTTAGACAAATTCGTTCTTACCGAATCAAGAATTTCGCGGGGAACGTAGGTTATCTCTTTGTTCAAGAGAAGGGGTCCATCAAAGGAAGAAGGTAACTCCACCCCTTCCGCGCTCTCCAAACCACTTAACTGTAAATCTCCTCCAATCTTTTCCGGCAACTCCAAGCCTTCCGCGCTCCTTAACCAATACAACAGTAAATCTCCTCCAATCTCCTGCGGCAACTCCAAGCCTTCCGCGTTCTCCAAGTCTCTTAACTGTAAATCTCCTTTAATCTTCTCCGGAAACTCCACCCCTTCCGCATTCTTCAAGGCATTCAACAGTAAATCTCCTCCAATCTCTCGCGGCAACTTCAATCCTTCCGCATTCTCCAAGCCATTCAACAGTAAATCTCTTCCAATTTTTTCCGGCAACTCTAAGCCTTCCGCGCTCTCCAGGTCATACAAATCCAAATCTCCATCCAGCTCCTCCA
>PXOY01000017.1 GCA_003021915.1 Parcubacteria group bacterium SW_4_49_11 | reverse complement strand
CTACATGGGGAAAGCTCCCGGATCTCCACAACCCACTGGATCCGCCGCAGAAAATCCGTGGGTGCCTCCGTTCTAGATTGCGTAGGATGTCTTCATGTGGTACCGTAAGATATAGATAAGTAGCGCGTATTTTATGGCAAAGAAGAAGTCTTCCGCAAGTGAGCAACCTCAAGAATCCACCGAAGAAACTGCCACGACCTCAGACGAACAGTCTGCTCAAGATTCGACCCAGCAGCAAACCGAAGGGGAGGACGTGATTAGTAAACAAGGCAAAAGTTCCGAGCGCCTCAAGAGTGCCATGGAAGAAGTGCAGGGCAAATTCGGGAAAGAATCGGTCATGAAACTGGGCGATATCAAAAATGTTGATGTCGAAGCAACCCCCACAGGCTCTATTTCTTTGGACTACGCACTGGGGGTCGGCGGTGTGCCACGCGGTCGTATCGTAGAGCTGTACGGACCGGAATCCAGTGGAAAAACCACCATTGCCCTTCAGATTGTGGCGCGAGATCAAGCTCAAGGCGGAGCCGTAGCGTTTGTGGATACCGAACACGGCCTTGACCCCTCTTACGCGCAAAAGTTAGGGGTTAATACGGACGATTTGCTTATTTCGCAACCCAACACCGGAGAGGAAGCGCTTAATATTGTGGAAACGTTGGTTCGTACCGGCAATTTGGACTTGGTTGTTATCGACTCGGTGGCGGCGCTGGTGCCCAAAGCCGAAATTGAGGGAGAGATGGGCGATCAACAAGTGGCTTTGCAGGCCCGATTGATGTCACAGGCCCTGCGCAAATTAACGGCGATTACCGCGAAGGCACGCACCAGTATTATCTTTACCAACCAGACGCGTATGAAAATTGGAACCATGGGGTATGGAAGTCCCGTGGACACTCCCGGCGGAAAATCGTTGAAGTTTTACGCCTCCGTACGCATCGAGATTAAACGCATTGCCCAAATTAAGAAAGGGGAAGAAGTCATCGGAAGCCGTACGCGTGCCAAAGTTGTCAAAAACAAGGTCGCGCCGCCCTTCCAAACCGCGGAGTTCGATATCATGTACAACGAAGGTGTCTCGTACGAAGCCGATCTCATCAACTTGGCCGTCAAAGCCGGTATTCTGCAGAAGAAAGGGGCCTACATCAAATATGGAGATCAGAATGTCGGCCAAGGAAACGAAGCAGCCCGTCAAGCGGTCAAAGAAGACCCGGAATTTGCCAACACCCTATATCAGAAAATTATGGAATCTCCCGAAGTGTTGTCCTAGATCCTCATGATTACGCTCTCTCAGCCGTTAGAGGACTTACTGGAAGAGTTTTATATTACACCGAAGGTTATCAGCCGTCGGAAGGATGGAGACGTTCCCAAAATTCGTTTAAATAACGCGTTGGGCAACGTCCCGTTCATGTACGAAAAAATCCGTGAGAGTATCAGTCAGAGTGACTCTCGCGATGAAAAGTTCTTGTTGCGCGCCGGTATCTTTCGGATCGTTCAACGGTTGGTAACCTTTACCCAAGATACCGATAAAATTGCTCGTTCTCTCCTAAAAGAGCTCATCTGGGGCAAATACCTCCCCAATGACTATATTGCCAAAGAGGAGATCAATGAAGTCGCCGAGATTATTGATCGATATTTGGAGGTAATTCGGCGCGCCAATTTCTCCGGAAATGATGAGCGACAAGAGTATGTGCCGTGGTTATTGGAAATCTTAGCCTCGGAGTTAGAGGAGTATCTGTTCCCGCAGGAAGAACATCGAGATCGGGTGATGTTCACCTATATGTTCCGGTCGCTCAAAGATCGTATCGTGGTGGAAGATTCCGACTTTCAGGATATAACCGAGGCCGAAAAACAGATCCAGCTGCGAATCATCATCATGCGCGTACTCGGCGGCTCCGACTATGGTGCGATTAATTTGGCGCTTCTGCGTCAGTTCTACCCGGAATTCTTTGAAAGTGACGAAGGTATTGACTTAGTCGCTCATGACCTCGCTTCCGTCAAAGAAGTCTTTGATGACCAATTGGAGCACCCCTTTGGCAGTCGCCTGCTCTCGTACATGAAAAAGCAATCTTCCATCTTTATCGTTCTCAGGGACATTCTCGAGTCCTGCGAGGATAAAGGCGAGGCACGTCTCAAACTCGCTTCGGATGATGAGACGCTTCGGCGCGAAGTCACCGGCGCGGTCGAGCGGCGCAAGACCAAAGCGAAGCAACGCCTCACCCGTTCCATGTGGCGTATTATTTTCTTTGTGATTATTTTGCGCACGCTGATTGCTCTGGCCTTAGAAATCTTTTTTGTGGACTCAGCGTGGTACGTGTTTGCGATTAACTTGGGTGTACCGCCGGTGCTTTTGTACCTTATTAGCATTAGCATTCGCTTTCCCGAAGATCGGAATACGCGGGCTTTGGTCGAGCACCTGCGAGAAGTGATCGACGCGGATACCGAGCGACACAATATTCTCATCCGCAAAACGTATAATCCCCGTATGAAGCGCTTTTTCCAGATATTTACGGGACTGCTGTATCTCGTTACCTTTGGAGTGTTGATATGGCTTCTTCTCGAGTTGAATTTTCCGATCATCACGCTCCTTACGTTCGTGGTGTTTCTGTGTTTGGTGAGTTTCTTCGGATTCCGCATTACGGCGAATACAAAACAACTTCTGGTGCTTGAAAGACGATCAACCTTCCTCGGTTTTATGTTGGACGTATTTTCGTTTCCACTGGTGCGCGCGGGCAAGATTGTGACCTCCGAGTTTGACCGCTGGAATATTTTTATCTTTATTATGGACTACATTATTGAAGCGCCATTCAAAAACATCTTAAGTGTGGCCGAGGATTGGGTCGGGTTTATGACCGAAAAGCGGGACGAAATGTATTAAGAATCTTGTCGTTCGTAGTAGCTCGCAAGGAAATAGTATTTAGTAGTTAGAATATAGAATTTGGTATTTGGAATGGAAGATATACAGTGGATATAAATTGATACACGGTTGATATACAGTTGTTAAATAGTAGCAAGTTCATGGGGGTCGTCTCGCAAGCGTTTAGGTAAGGCCTTCCCCCTACTTGCTACGAGATATGAGCTACGCAAACTCCATCCCCCCTTCGGGGCCCTTCCTCTTTAAAAAGAGGAAGACACAACCTGTTTTCCTCGTCATAACTGTTCAACGCCAGAAAAAGAGTTGCTATTGGCAGTCCCCTTGAAAATAGGCTTTCGATAGAAAGCCGTAAAAAACACCACGTGTTTTTTAAGTGCCCGTAGTAAATCGAGGGAATGGAGGTTACCTTATTATAAAGCATTCTGATAGGTTATAAAGGCCTTTTGAGATATGCTCTAGAAGCCAGAGAATTGAGAATCTTTTTCAGAACCGAGGAAAAACGATACAATATCTTTAACAGAAACATTCTTGATACCATATGATATTCTTCAAACAAAAATCCAGAGCCTTCACTCTTTTAGAAATTTTACTCGTGGTAGCCGCGATCGGTATATTAGCGGCGATTGTTATCGTGGCGATCAACCCACAGAGACAGTTGGGGGAAGTGCGCGACGCCGAGAGGCAGAGCGAGGTAGGTACGCTCAAGGACGGAATCGAGCAGTATTCCTTAGAC
Source organism: Parcubacteria group bacterium SW_4_49_11 (assembly GCA_003021915.1). GTDB lineage: Bacteria > Patescibacteriota > Minisyncoccia > SW-4-49-11 > SW-4-49-11 > SW-4-49-11. The sequence continues at coordinate 1,582 of PXOY01000017.1, read as the reverse complement.
AAAAATGGGGAGTATCCGTCGGGTATAGAGGTGAATACATATAAGGAAGTATGCGATACGGAAGCGGTGGCTCCGAGTAACTGTCCCGATACGTACGTAGATTTATCAGGGTTGGTGCCTGAGCAACTGGCCGCCATTCCGCGTGACCCGCAGGCTTCGGACAGTAATAAGAATACCGGATACGAAGTAGGTAAAGACGAAAACGGCAATATCGCGGTCAAAGCTTCAAACACCGAGGTAGACAGTACTCCGAAGCGAGCGGGAACGGCGTTAGTGGTGGGATACAGCCTCTCGAGCGCCTCGTACGATGCCCAAAGTTTTGACGTGTCCGGAGAGGATGGGTTGCCTTCGGGCATGGAGTTCAATGGAGACGGAACCAAAATGTTTGTGATGGGATTTTTTACCGATAAAGTGTATAGTTACAATTTGTCCACGGCATATGATCTTGGGAGTGCGAGTTATAATCAAAGCGTTGATGTCTCCGGACAATCGGGAGCGCCTACGGGCGTGAGATTCAACGGAGATGGAACGAAAATGTTTGTTGTAGGACGTAGCGAGAATGTGTATAGCTACACTATGTCGACGGCGTATGATTTGAGCACGGCGAGTTATAGTCAAACGTTTGATGTATCCGCGCAAGTTGGTGATGCTAAGGGCATGGCACTTAACGGAGACGGAAGTAAGATGTTTGTGGTGGGACATGATAACAAAAACGTGTACAGCTATAGTCTATCGACCGCGTATGATATCGGTACGGCGAGTTATAACCAGAGCTTTGACGTGTCCGGAGAGGAGAGTAAGCCTCGGGACGTAACGTTCAACGGAGACGGGACCAAAATGTTTGTGGTAGGACAGGGTACCGATAGTGTCTACAGTTGGCGAGTTATAATCAAATCGTTGATGTGTCCGGAGAGGATGATACCCCTTTGGGTATAACGTTCAACAAAGACGGAAACAAGATGTTTGTGGCAGGAGGTGATACTGATAGAGTGTATCGGTATAGTACGGTGGGATACAGCCTCTCGAGCGCTTCGTACGATGCTCAACGCTTGGACGTGTCCGGAGAAGATACTGATCCTCGAGGTGTTAAATTCAACGGAGACGGAACGAAAATGTTTGTAACAGGAACTGATAACGACAACGTATATAGCTACAATTTGTCCACGGCGTATGATCTTAGCAGTGCGACGTATAATCAAAGCTTGGACGTGTCTGGGCAAGATGCTTATCCTACGGGTATGACATTTAACGGAGACGGAACCAAGATGTTTGTGGTGGGACAAAAGACCGATAGCGTCTACAGCTACAATTTGTCCACGGCGTATGATTTGAGCACGGCGAGTTATAACCAGAGCTTTGACGTGTCCGGGCTAGATGACCTACCGAGAGGCGTGACCTTCAACGGAGACGGAACCAAAATGTTTGTGTCGGGAGAAAGTAACGAGAATATCTATAGCTATAATTTGTCGACGGCGTATGATATCAGTAGTGCGAGTTATAACCAAAGCTTTGACGTGTCTGGGCAAGATACTGGTCCTACGGGTATGACATTTAACGGAGACGGAACCAAGATGTTTGTAGT
>PXOY01000016.1 GCA_003021915.1 Parcubacteria group bacterium SW_4_49_11 | reverse complement strand
TCCTTTAAATCGAAGTTTGACGGGCGCTCAAAAAACATCCTGTTTTTTGCGGCTTTCTGACGAAAGCCTATTTTCGATGGGACTGCCAATAGCAAAGTATGTACATATTTCTAGGAGGAAAACACAGAAAAATATATTTTCCTCGAAAGTGCCCACGCAACGTTACAGGCTTCTGGCTTCAGGATTCAGGCTTCTTTTTATTCTCGCTACCTGCTACTCGCTACGTGCTACTTTTTGCAGGCTTCTCTTCTCCATCTACTAAATACCAAATACTATTCTACGTTTCAATCTGGCGCATCAATTCTTCCAGCGACGTGTCTCCGTTTAACACCTTCATCATTCCGTCCTGCTTAAGCGTCATGAAGTCATTTGCATAGATGTAGTTTGTGAATTCGTCTTCATTAAACCCTTTCTCGATATTCGCCCGCATGGTGCTGTCAATTGCTAACGCTTCGAAAATCGCCACGCGGCCTTTATATCCGTTACTGCATTGCTCACATCCTTGCGGCGCCCATAGCGTAGAGAAATCGCCGTCATACAGTTCATTGATTAACTCGTCACTCAGACGTTCCAGGGTTTCCTGAATATAGGCACGTCGCTCTTCTCCCATCTCCACCTTTACCTTACATCGCTCACACAGCGTACGTACCAGTCGTTGAGCAATGATCAAATTAATCGACGCGGACAGCAAGAACGGCTCTACCCCCATGTCAATCAAGCGCGGTACGGCTCCGACCGAGTCATTGGTGTGCAAGGTGGAAAAGACTAAATGCCCGGTCAAAGCGGACTGCACCGCGAGGCCCGCCGTTTCTCCGTCTCGGATCTCCCCTACCATCATGATATCCGGGTCCTGCCGGAGAATGGAGCGAAGTCCGGAAGCGAACGTGTAGCCGATTTCCGCGTGTACCTGCGACTGATTAACGCCTGATATGTAGTACTCCACCGGATCTTCGAGCGTGACGATATTGACTTTTTCGCTTTTGACCATGGAAAGGAGCGTGTAGAGCGTAGTTGACTTACCCGAGCCGGTGGGACCGGTGACTAACGTAATACCATAGGGAGCTTCAATCGAATTTTCCACGTGCTTAGCTTTGGGGCCGCGGAATCCCAACGTGGGCAAAGACTTAATTCCCTCGGACGTGTCCAAAATACGAGCGACCACTTTCTCACCATAGGCGGTCGGTAGCGTAGAAACACGGAAGTCAATTTTATGTCCCTGATGAATTATTTTAAACCGCCCATCTTGCGGACGTCGATGCTCGTCAATTTTCATGTCAGAAAGAATTTTCAGGCGAGACACAACCGCAGACTGCACGTTTTTGGGCAAAATAAGGCTCGTATGGAGGATCCCGTCCACGCGGAACCTTACGCGTACGTTTTCTTCTTGTCCTTCGATATGAACGTCGGACGCTCCCCCATCAATGGCGTTTTTGAGAATGACCGAGACGATTTTGGAGGCCGGCGCGTCCTCTAATTGATAGGATTCTTTATCTTCGTTGGGCTCTTCCTCCATTTTATCTTCGGTGTCTTCCTCATCTCCGATTCCTTGCAATACATCGTACGAAATGCTCTTGACCGATTTTAAGGCCCCATCAATCGCCTGTTCGGTGGCAACAAAAATCTTATAGTCCTCTTTTTTATTCCGGAACATAAATTTCACCGCCTGGCGCGCCGTATGACTTTCCGGATCGGCCATAGCCACATGTACCGTGTCCCCATCTTTTTTGAAGGGGAAGAACTTGTACATCGCCATAGACTTTTCAGGGTACTCGAAATATAAATTCCGATCGTACTCCGCGGACTCCAAATCAATAAACGGGTACTCCTCGTGCTCAGCGTATTCCTGCGCAATCTCTTTAGCGGAAAACAACGCCTCTACATATTCTTGAGCTTCACCTTGCGTTTCAATCGAAACCTCTTGCATTTGATTGAAGCGGTCGGGATATTTGTCTTGCAGTACGGGTAACAGTTCAAGGTAGTTCATAGGTGATTGCCACGCGTTAAGGGAGTTGATCGAAAATGGTGGTAATGGCCGCTCGCGTCTGAGCTTCTACCTCCGCTGTCTCAAAATCCGCCGTTATGAGCACTCCTAACACTCGGTACACATACAATCCGAATATCACCACCACACCCAGGGTGAAAAAGATAACTTTATACGTTTGTAAGACAGAAAAAAGACGTTGCATAGGTCACTTTTGATAATATAGTACCATATTAAACTCACTTACGAGACCAACGTTTTCTCCAACCCTTTGCGGAGTATCAAACGATACGTTCGTGATACGCGTAAACGGAGGCTGTTCGTGAAGGGTTTGAAGGAAGGCAATATGTTGCTCAAACGCTCCTTCGGCGGTTATGGAAAAGGAGAGCGTGCGTGCCTGGAATCCGAACTCCTCTGTTTCGTCTTCGTCCGAAGAGGAAGCGGGCTCAAAGGCCGGAATACCTCCTGGCTCGCTACCTCCCTCTTGTACCGCCGTAAGGGTCAGGCCCGTTTGATCCGCAATCTGAAATAATCGCTGTTTCTGTTGGGCTTCATTTAAGGTTGAGGGAAATCGCTTAAATATTTTGCCCGCATTATTCTGCACCTGCTCATTGGTGACGTACGTATTGAGAATCGCCACGTCCTTTTCCAAACGTTGGCGCTTCGCTACCTTGTCTTGAAAGCGATCCACAAAAATCCCGGAGACGATATGAATGACACCGATTGTTACGATCAAGACTGTAAGGCGTTTCCATAGCATACGACTCCTGGTTAACGAAACGTAATGGTGAGCGTGGAGCTCTGATCTCCATTGGGGGCTTGTTTAATACTTCCGAAACTCGCGCTCTCTACCATGCTCTGCGTTTGAATTCGTTCGACATGCTTATTCAAAGCGCTTACGGACGAGGCTCTCACTTTCATCTGTAGTTCATTTTGTTGCCCCACATAGGTAATAGTGGACGGATCGGTCTGAAACCCCGGCTGCTCTTTCACGAGCCGAAACAACTCAGCCACATTCCTCCGCTCGGTCGCAAGCGCAGCGCTCGTAGCCACCATACTCGAAACAGACGACGTTTGGGGCCGAATGTCGGCGTGTTTTTGCTCTAAGTTCGTCTTGCGAGACTGTAATTCCTGAATCGGCTGAGACAAGAAAACATATTCTGCAACGTACATACCCACGACATATAATACAATCACCCCCAGTGCCATACCAATCGCGCGTACCGGGTACCGGCTACTGAGAGACTCAGAAGGTTGATTATTTTTGGGTTGGGTATCCTCGGAAGATTTTCCAGCACCGGGGATGAAATTGATGTCATTGCCCATAGAACCTTAAACGTACTTTCTTAACGCAATACCAATCGCTAGAGAAAGGTCATGCCACACGTCTTCGAAAAACACCTCCCGTAATTCCTCAGGCACGGCGAGCTCTGAAGTCGGACGCGCCTCTCGGATCGTAATATCCTGTCGAGACTGTGATCTCTGTAAGGTATCTTCCACAAAGTTATTAATTCCTTTCATTTGGGAGATACCGCCCGCCAACTCAATCTGTGCCACCGGAGCGTGCATCATGTCGGCATACTCTTGAATCATATTGCCCACCTCTTTGCGAAAGAACTTCCCAAGCACTTTATCGATTACGCTCGCCACGCCCGGATCTCCCGTAAGCCCGTTCTCGACTTTGAGCAACTCCGCGCGTTCCATGGAAATCTCCAACGCATTCGAAAGCCGGTCAGTGATCTGATTCCCGCCCACATCAAAGGCACGAATCATACGCAGGTTTTGCTCGTCATCCACAATACTCACTGACGTGCTCCGCGAGCCTATGTCCACAATACACGTGTGCTTATCGGGAAGGCTCAGAGAGCGCAGACGAGAGAAAATATCGAGCTCAAACCCGTTAATTTCCACATCCAATTGATGGGCTACATTTTGGTATTTCGCCACCACACTATTGGGAATGGCAATAATTAACACATTCAGTTTTTCTTCTTTGGCATGTTTGCCTAAGTTAATCCAGTTGACCTGCACACTATCCATGGGCACGGGTACGTGCTGGCGAGCCTGCAACGGCACTGCCTCGGCAAGTTCTTCTTCCGACATGGTAGGTACGGTGATAACCGAAGAAAACGTAAAAAAGCTCGGGAGAGCGAAAAACACTTCATTCATGCTCATGTCTGCCTCTCCTAACATGCGTTGAACCGTCTCGGCGATGGTGGACGCGGCCATGGTATGCTCTCCCTGTTCTTGAATAATCTCTCCAATTTCGCTGGAGAAAATCGCGTAATTTTCAAGCTCTATCTTGTCTTTATGCTCTTTAATCTCCGCGATTTTAATACTTTGGGTCCCAATATCTACCCCAAACGCGTTGTCTTTCGAGAAAAATGAGAACATGTTTGTTTTTGATTAAGATTTGCTTTCTCAACTTCTTACCATTGTAGCACAGGCACAATTCCAGTCAAAATGTAGGGGAGATATACGGTGGATATACTGGTGTGCTTGATTTTTCTTCTACAGTGTGAGAAAGTAGGAGAATTATAGAGGCTCTTCCAGAATTCTTATACTCACCATATATTTTCCGTCCCTCTGCGTAATCTGTGAACGGGTGAATCCGACGGGATTGTGCAAAGACTGTCTCTCTTCACTCCCGAGTAACCAACTGCCGTTTTCGTGTTATCCGTGCAAACAGTCGTTTTTCGGGGTGCACGCGTGTGCTCACATGTATCCGCTGGATGGTCTTATTCCTGTTTTGCCTTATCAACGCCGACGAGTCAAACACAGCATTCAGATGTACAAGTACTATCGCGTACGCAAGCTTGCTACTCCGTTGGCGCGGCATATGAGAGACCGCATTGCCACGCTCCCCGAGCCGTTCGCTCCCCCGAAGACGGTAGCGTACGTTCCCCTTCATCAAAAGAGGCGGCTTACTCGTGGGTTTAATCAGGCTCATCTGCTGGGAGCGCATCTCGCCGATCATTATCAGGTACCACTTGACGAACGACTCTATCGCGCCGTTTCCACCGCACCTCAGATGAGTCTTTCCGCAACAACACGCGCTTCTAATATGCGGGGTGTTTTTCAGAGCTCGCCGGGACATCCATCTTTGAGGGAACCTGTTTTACTCGTGGATGACGTAGCTACCACCCTCGCCACACTTCGCGCCTGCGCGTCGGTCCTTAAGGCCGAAGGTGCGACAGCCGTGTACGGATTTCCACTGGCAGCGTGAAAAGAGAAGCCTGAAGCCCGAAGCCGGAAGCCAGAGAAAATTGATATTTGGTTGATATATGAGCCTCACAGATCGATATACAGTGGATACATGCGCTCTTCGAGCGCGATATATAGTTGATATACAGTTGTAAGGTAACCTCCATTCCCTAACGGGTGTTTCCTCCTTCAAAAAGGAGGAAAACACAGCAAGGTACACCTACATGGTCACGTGCCAGTAGCAAAGTACCACCATATATCGCGCCGTTATCCGCATGTCTCGACTATTCTAAATTCTATATTCTAACTACTAAATACTATTTCCTTGCTACTTGCTACCTGCTACGTGCTACGTTTTTCAGGCTTCTCTTTTACTCTACCGTCGTACTGCCTCCTTCGCCCGATGGGAAGGTACCGTTTGAAGAATTCCCATTTGTAGTGCTCTCGGACGAAGATTCGAACGATCCGTCCGAGGAAGAAGACTGTTCTGTGTCTGCGGGGAGCTCTCCCTGAAGGGATTGAGAATCCTCACTTTGAGACGGAGTGGTCTGTCCGAGATTCTCTAACTTCCGGTCAATTTGCTCGTCATTTTGCGTAATCTCTTTTACGCGCTTAAAGTAAGAACGCGCCTTTTGGAGATTGCTGCGCTGCTCCTCTATAAGCCCCAGCGAATACAGAGCGTTCACATGGTTGGGGAACTGTTCGGTAATCTGTGAGAACACCCGCTCGGCCTTTTTGGTCTCTCCGGTATTGAAGTACGCACGTCCCAGAGCAAAGTAGGTGTCTCGATCGAGAACCAAGTCATTATTCTCTACGTACGAGCGATACTCTTCCAACTTGGCGACCTGTTTGTCTTCGTTCCCGCGGAGGGAATAGATGCGCGCGTAGGTGCGATACGCTGTGGCGTACCCTTTTTTGAGGCTAATCGCCTTCTTCACCGCTTTTTCGGCTTTAGAAAGGGCCGTTTTTCCCTTTTCACCGAGACCATCCGATGGTTGCTCGCTTAACACCCCAGAACCGCTCGCTCGCGCTTGCTGTTTACGTTGTTTTTGCGTCTTTATTTGTTGAGCTTGGGTAATATAGTACTCTGCCTTGCGATTATAATGAACCGGATTCACCGGATCCAATTTTTGTGCCGTATCCATCGCCGAGAGAATCGTTTTTTCCTGAAAACCGGGACGATACGTCATCGCTTCCAAATAAAACGAACCGGCCAATTCGTACGCGCGCACGTCTTCCGGATGCAGGTCGGCTACGCGCGATACCACGGATTGCGTATTCTTCAACTTGGATCGGAGATCCTGGAGTTTTTGACGACGCTTTTGTGTTTGTTGCTCCCGCCCACGCTCTTCACTATTCCGGAGGTTGGCGGCCTCACTCTGCACCTCCCCCAGGCGCGCCTGTACCAATCCTTGGTTGTACACGATGTTAAAAGGGTTTAAGTTTACCGCTCGTTCGAGACTACTGACTTGCGTTTGCATCTCGGAGGCGCGCAATCCCCGTCCGTAAGCAATGTCAGCTCGATAGACGTTCACGCCGGCAAAGAGTATCACGAACATGCCGATAAAAACCGCAACACCGCCCAGTCCTAACAGCGAAGCGTAAATACCCGGAAGTGTACTCACATTCAACGTTTTACTCTGCCCCTTAAACACACCTCGGTCGACATATAACGCCGTCGTAAGTGCCAAAAACAGGAAAAACGTAAACCACAACAGAGACCCGAAGGCGGTAATAAAACTCGCTAAAACCAACCCGAACTGTCCTAAAATCAGTGCACAGAGGGTACCATCAAACGGCAATCGTTTCATAACAAGCGTCAGAAGCCCGAAAAAGACCACCGCGCAGATGAGGAGCGCCCACGCGAGAAGCAGGAGCACCCCGCCTTCAACCGCGATATTAAACCATTCGTTCCCGAGGTCATTAAACCGTGCGTTCCAAGCTGATGTCTGATTGAGATTCTCGGAGTGATATTTACTCCAGTCAAAAAGCACTGTCTGAAGTCCGGTACCTGTTATCGGATAGTTGGCCCAAGTCTGGCGCGTAATACTGAGAGATTCACCCGTTTTTACGTACACATTTGAACCCGACAGGCCCTGAAATGGCTGATAAAACAAAAAACTCGTAATCAACGCGATTCCCACGAGAGAGAGCGCCATCGAAAGATTGCGAAGCGTGAACGAGTTCCTCCCCGTCTGCTTACGGTGTTTCTTGGGGTTCGCGGACCTCTGCCCTGAGTCCGTATTATCCGGATCTCCCGACATACGATTGAAGTACACCACAAACACACCGACAAACCCGAAGATTAGAACATAGAGAGCGGGCGTATAGGAAATGAGAAGTACTGAAATAAGAGACAAAAGGCCTACCAGTAAATATCCCAGCCGAGCACGCAGACGTTTCCCCACAAACACGGTATAGGAAACGCATACCAATGTCATAACGGAGAGAAAAAGGCCGAGTTGCTGAAGATTGCCGGTGGCCAGACTCAACCCGGCCGGGATGTTCCCGCCAAACGCGCCGCGTACAGGTCCCAACAACGACAGCAAAAAGACAA